>NZ_PSTT01000067.1 GCF_002931235.1 Subtercola sp. Z020
GTGCGCGCCTCCCGCCCCGAAGCCCCCGGGGCGAGTCGAGACTCGGCCACGGGGGCTTCGGGGCGGGAGGCGCGCACCGCGCCGCGGGCGCGGGGCGGGCGGCGCGCACGCCGCCCAGGGGCAGGGCCCGCTCAGGGCCCCGCCGGGCGACGGGAGCGGCGGCTAGGCGTTTGCGTTCTGGCTCTTGACGCGGGAGGCGCTGCGCTGGCGCGCCTGCGCCGAGAGCTCCACCTTGCGGATGCGCACCCACTCGGGCGTCACCTCGACGCACTCGTCTTCGCGGGCGAACTCAAGGGACTCCTCGAGCGTCAGCTTGCGCGAGGGCGTCATGCGCTCGAACGTGTCCGACGTGGACTGGCGCATGTTGGTGAGCTGCTTCTCCTTGGTGATGTTCACGTCCATGTCGTCGGCGCGCGAGTTCTCGCCGATGACCATGCCCTCGTACACCTCCTGCGTCGGCTCGACGAAGAACGACATGCGCTCCTGCAGGTTGACGATGGCGAACGGCGTGACGACGCCCGAACGGTCGGCGACGATCGAGCCGTTGTTGCGGGTGACGATGGGGCCGGCCCACGCGTCGTAGCCGTGCGAGATCGCGTTGGCGATACCGGTGCCGCGCGTGGTGGTGAGGAACTCCGTGCGGAAGCCGATGAGCCCACGCGAGGGAACGATGAACTCCATGCGCACCCAGCCGGTGCCGTGGTTCTGCATGGTCGTCATCTGGCCCTTGCGAGACGCGAGCAGCTGCGTGATCGCGCCGAGGAACTCCTCCGGCGCATCCACCGTCAGGTGCTCGAAGGGCTCGTGGGTCTTGCCGTTGACCTGCTTCGTGACCACCTGGGGCTTGCCGACGGTGAGCTCGAAGCCCTCACGACGCATCTGCTCGACCAGGATGGCGAGGGCCAGTTCTCCACGGCCCTGCACCTCCCACGCGTCGGGGCGGCCGATGTCGACGACCTTCAGCGAGACGTTACCGACGAGCTCGCGGTCGAGGCGGTCCTTCACCATGCGGGCGGTGACCTTCGAGCCCTTGGTGCGACCGATCATCGGCGAGGTGTTCGTGCCGATGGTCATCGAGATGGCGGGGTCGTCGACCGTGATGATCGGCAGCGGCCGAACATCGTCGGGGTCGGAGATCGTGTCACCGATGGTGATCTCCTCGATACCGGCGATGGCGACGATGTCACCGGGGCCGGCCGTCTCGGTCGGGAAGCGCGTGAGCGCCTTCGTGATCAGCAGTTCGGTGAGCTTCACGGTCTGCACCGAGCCGTCGTGACGCACCCAGGCGACCTGCTGGCCCTTCTTGATGTGGCCGTTGAAGATGCGCAGCAGTGCGAGGCGGCCGAGGAACGGCGAGGCGTCGAGGTTGGTGACGTGCGCCTGCAGCGGGTGCTCGTCGTCGTAGACGGGAGCCGGAACGTGCTTCAGGATGGCCTCGAACAGCGGTTCGAGGTCGTCGTTGTCGGGCAGTGTGCCGTTCTCGGGCTTGTTGTTCGACGCAGCACCGTTGCGACCGGAGGCGTAGACGATCGGCACGTCGAGCACGGCGTCGAGGTCGAGGTCGGGGTGGTCATCGCTCATGTCGCTGGCGAGGCCGAGCAGCAGGTCTTGCGACTCGGCGATGACCTCGTCGATGCGGGCATCCGGCCGGTCGGTCTTGTTGACCAGCAGGATGACCGGAAGGTTGGCCTCGAGGGCCTTGCGCAGCACGAATCGCGTCTGGGGAAGCGGGCCCTCCGACGCGTCGACGAGCAGCACGACACCGTCGACCATGGAGAGGCCGCGCTCGACCTCACCGCCGAAGTCGGCGTGGCCGGGGGTGTCGATCACGTTGATGACAATGTTCTTGCCGTCTGCGTGCTTGCCGCTGTAGAGCACCGAGGTGTTCTTGGCCAGGATGGTGATGCCCTTTTCGCGCTCGAGGTCATTGCTGTCCATCATGCGGTCTTCGCCCTCGAAGTGGGCGTCGAAGGAGTTGGTCTGCTTGAGCATCGCGTCGACGAGCGTGGTCTTGCCGTGGTCGACGTGGGCAACAATGGCTACGTTACGTAGGTCATCGCGGGTGGCTGACGCCATGGATGATCGTCCTCAAAGTAATGCGGACTCTTTACTGGTGGCGAGCCCGCGAATGTACGGGTTGGGGCTGCGACGCCTCAGGGGATGTTCTCCCCGCCGGGGCAGGCCCAGCAGGAGGATACACGCAGGATGTGAACGCGAAGTCAAACTCCGAGGGCAATTCCCGCCCCGGGAATCGCGTTCAGCAACTCTTTAGTGTATTCCATCTGCGGGTGATCGAAGACCTCGTCTGTCGTCGCCTTCTCCACGATCTTGCCGCGCTGCATCACGCAGACGTTGTCGGCGATGACCCGCACCACCGCCAAGTCGTGCGTGATGAAGAGGTACGTCAGCCCGAGTTCGGTCTGCAGGTCGGTCAGCAGCTGCAGGATCTGGGCCTGCACGAGCACGTCGAGCGCCGAGACCGCCTCGTCGAGAATGACGATGTCGGGCTTCAGAGCGAGAGCGCGCGCGATGGCGACGCGCTGCCGCTGCCCACCCGAGAGCTCGTTGGGGTAGCGCGTCGCGAGCGTCGCCGGCAGCGACACCTGGTCGAGCAGTTCGAGCACACGCGCCCGGCGCGACGCCGAGTCACCGATCTTGTGGGTGGTGAGCGGCTCGGCGATCGTGTTGCCGATGTTCCGCAGCGGGTCGAGCGAACCGTACGGGTCCTGGAAGACCGGCTGCATCTTCCGCCGGAGGTCGAGCAGGGCCCGCCCCTTCAGGGGCGCCGTGTCGGTGCCGTTGATGAGGATCTTGCCCGCCGTCACGTCTTCGAGACGCAGCAGCATCTTGGCGACGGTCGACTTGCCCGACCCCGACTCCCCCACCAGCGCGGTGGTGGTTCCGCGCTCGATCTGGAACGAGACGTCGTCGACGGCCTTGAAGTCGCCCTTGCTGCCGCGGATCTTGTAGACCTTGGTCAGGTTCTCGACGACGATCGAGGCCTCGCGCTTCGGCGCGACGGCCTGCTGCTCGGCGCGGTTTTCGGCCGCCTTGATGAGGTCGACGCCCCTCGCCGAGGTCGGCGCGCTGTAGTCGATGTCGCCGAGAGCGTGCGACGACGACTGGATGCGCCGCGAGGCGAGGCTCGGAGCCGCGGCCACGAGACGCTGCGTGTAGGGGTGCAGCGGGTTCTGCAGGATCTCCTTCGACGGGCCGGATTCTACGACCTGCCCCTTGTACATCACAACGAGGTGCTCGGCGCGCTCGGCGGCGAGGCCGAGGTCGTGCGTGATGAACAGCAGCGCGGTACCGATCTCGCGGGTGAGCTTCTCGAGGTTGTCGAGAATGGTGCGCTGCACCGTCACGTCGAGCGCGGAGGTCGGCTCGTCGGCGATCAGCAGCTTGGGCCGGGAGGAGAGCCCCATGCCGATCAGAACGCGCTGGCGCATACCGCCCGAGAACTGGTGGGGGAACTGCCGCAGGCGCTTGTCGGCGTCGGCGAGCCCGGCCTCCTTCAGCACCTCGATCGCGTGCTTCTTGATCTCCTTCTTGCCGGTCGCGATGCCGTTGGCCTTGATGGCCTCCTCGACCTGGAAGCCGATGCTCCACACCGGGTTGAGGTTCGACATCGGGTCCTGCGGCACGAAGCCGATGAGCTTGCCGCGAACGTCTTCCATTTCGTTCTGCGTGAACTTCGTCAGGTCGCGGCCCTCGAAGAGGATCTGGCCGCCGGTCACCTGGCCGGAGCCCGGCAGCAGGTTGATGACCGCGTGGGCGGTGGTCGACTTGCCCGATCCGGACTCCCCCACGATCGCGAGGGTCTCGCCGGCCCGCAGGGTCAGCGACGCGCCACGAACGGCCTGCACGAGCCCGTTCTGGGTCTGGAAGCCCACCTCGAGGTTCTTGATCTCGAGGAGGGGGGCACCGGCATCCGGCTTCTGGTCGTAGGCAGAACTCATCGGAGCGCCCTCGCTTTCGGGTCGAGCGCTTCGCGGATGACTTCGCCCATCAGAATGAAGGCGAACACGGTCACCGACAGGGCGATCGACGGGTAGATCAGGGTCTGGGGGTGGGTTCGGATGTCGCGCTGGGCCTGGTTGATCTCGTTGCCCCACGACATGATGTCGCTGCCGAGCCCGACACCGAGGAACGACAGGGTCGCTTCGGCGACGATGGCGGCGGCCAGCGAGATCGTGGTGATGGCGATGACCGGGGCGATCGAGTTCGGCAGAACGTGCCGGAACAGGATGCGGAGCTTCGACACCCCGAGCGCCTCTGAGGCCATCACGTAGTCCGACTGTTTCACGCTGAGGATCTCCGCCCGCAGCACGCGCGCCGTCGACGGCCAGGCGAAGATGCCGATGGCCAGCGAGATCGTCCAGACACTCCGGTACTCCGAGAGCACCGACATGATGACCACGGCGGCCAGGATGTAGGGGATCGAGAAGAAGATGTCACCGATACGCGAGAGGAACGAGTCGAGCCAGCCGCCGTAGAAGCCGGCGAAGGCGCCGAAGACGACACCGAGCACCGTGGTCAGCAGAATCACGATGATGCCGACCGTCAGCGAGGTCGACGTTCCGTTGATGATGCGCGAGTAGACGTCACAGCCCTGCTTCGTGAAGCCGAGTGGATGCCCGGCCGTGGCCGCACCGTTCGAGAGCGAGAGCTGGCAGTCGTTGTTCGGTGCCACGCTCGTGAAGAGACCGGGGAACACGGCGACGAGCAGCACCAGAAAGATCAGCGCGCCCGAGATCCAGAAGATCGGGCGGCGGCGCGCATCGCGCCAGGCGTCGATCCAGAGGTTGCTGCGCTTCTCGGCGACCTTGACGGCGTCGATGGCGACGAGCGGGGTCTCCTCCAGGGGCGCGACGAAGTGGCCCCTGGATCGGGCCGAAGCGGCAGAACCGGCGACGGGTGTCTCGGTGAAATCATTTGACATAGCGGATCCTTGGGTCGAGCAGACCGTAGAGCAGGTCGACGGCGAGGTTCACGAGGAGATAGATCAGAACCATGACGGTGACGAACGACACCACCGTGGGCCCCTCCCCGCGGATGATCGCCTGATAGAGGGTGTTGCCGACCCCGGGAACGTTGAAGATGCCCTCCGTGACCGTGGCACCGACCAGCAGAACACCGAAGTCGGTCGCCAGGTAGGTGACGACGGGGATGAGCGAGTTGCGCAGGATGTGCACCGGCACGATGCGTCGGCGGCCGAGGCCCTTGCTGTAGGCCGTGCGCACGAAGTCGAGGCCCGACGTCTCGATCACCGATGATCGAGTGAGCCTGACGATCTGCGCGAAACTGATGCTCGCCAGCACGAAGGCCGGCAGGATCAGGTCTTGCGTGGGTGCCCCTGTTCCGACGGTGGTGCGGGCCCAGCCGAGCTGCACGCCGAAGACGAACTGCGCGACGAACGCGATCACGAAGACCGGCAGCGAGATCAGGATGAGGCTGACCGCCAGCGTGGTGCCGTCGAAGATCTTGCCCTTGCGAAGACCGGCGATCATGCCGACGAGGATGCCGGCGATGGTCTCGATGAGCAGCGCGATCACGGCCAGGCGCAGGGTCACCGGGAAGGTGCGCGCCAGGATCTCGGTGACCGGCTGGCCGGAGAAGGAGATGCCGAAGTCACCGCGGAAGATGCCCCCCATGTAGATGAGGTACTGCACGATGAACGGCTGGTCGAGGTGGTACTGCGCCCGCAACTGGGCGACGATCGCCGGGTTCGGCGTCTTGTCGCCGAAGAGGGCGATGATCGGGTCGCCGGGGAGGGCGAAGACCATGAAGTAGATGAGGAACGTTGTTCCGATGAAGACAGGAATCGCCTGGAGCAGGCGCCTGAGGATGTATCCGGCCATAGAGTTCAGCCTCGGTTTTCGGGTGGTGTGGTGCTCATGCGGGCGGTCTCGACCTAACGTTCAGGAGTCTACGGGATCAAACCACAGGGGCGGCAGCGTGACGCTGCCGCCCCTGTGGCCGTGTGGGCTGGACTAGCCCTTGGTGATCTCGTAGTACAGCGGAACCGAGTTCCAGCCGAAGTGCACGTTGGAGACGGAGGTTCCGTATCCACCGGTCACGTTCGAGTACCACAGCGGGATGGCGGGGAGGTCCTTGAACAGGATCGACTGGGCGTCCTGGAAGTCCTTGTTCGCCGCCGAGGCGTCGGTCTCGCTCGAGCCCTTGGCGAGCAGGGCGTCGAAGTCGGGGTTCGAGTAGTCGCCGTCGTTCGAGCCTGCACCGGTCGCATAGATCGGTCCGAGGAAGTTGAACAGACCCGGGTAGTCGGCCTGCCATCCGGTACGGAACGCGGTCTGGATCGTGCGGTCGGTGATCGCCGTGCGAACCTGGGCGAACGTCGGCGACGGTGCGCCGGAGGCGTCGATGCCGAGGTTGTTCTTCAGGTTGTTCGCCACAGCGTCGACCCAGCCCTGGTGGCCACCGTCAGCGTTGTAGGCGATCTGGAAGGTACCGCTCCACGGGGAGATCGCGTCGGCCTGGGCCCACAGCTTCTTCGCGTCGTCAGCGTTGTACTTCAGCACGTCGGAACCCTCGATGGAGTCCGACCAGCCGTCGATCACCGGGGAGGTGAAGTCGCTGGCAGCGGTGCGGGTTCCCTCGAAGATCACCTTGGTGATCGTGTCGCGGTCGATGGCCTCCGAGATGGCCTGTCGACGCAGCTGGCCCTCCTCGCCGCTGAAGTGCGGCAGGCGGCCCGGGATGGTGAACGACTGGAACACCGCGGCGGGCTGGTTGACCGCACGGTCGCCCAGGTCGCTCTGGTAGGTCGAGTACGCGCTGTCGGGGATCTGGTCGATCACGTCGACGGCGTTCGACTGCAGGTCGGCGTACTGTGCGTCGGCGCTGGCGTAGAACTTGATGGTCAGGCCACCGTTCTGCGGCTTGCGGCCCCCGGTGTAGTCGGGGTTCACAACCAGGTCGATCTGCACGTTGTGCTGCCAGGCACCGGTCGAGGCCAGCTTGTACGGGCCGTTGCCGATCGGGTTCTCACCGAAGGCAGCGACGTCGGTCAGCGCGACGGAGGGCAGCGGCATGAACGCCGTGTAGCCCAGACGCAGCGGGAAGTCGGCCGCAGGAGCCTTCAGCTTCACCGTGAACGTCAGGTCGTCGACCTTCGTCAGACCGGTGAGGGGTGAGTCGGCGTCTTCGCTGTAACCCTCGATGTCGGCGAAGAAGTAGCTGTTCAGCTGCTTGTTGCTGAGCAGGGCACCGTACTGCCACGCGTTGATGAAGGAGTCGGCCGTGACAGCTTCACCGTTGGTGAACTTCTCGTTCGGCTTGATCTTGATCGTGAAGGTGGTCGAGTCGGTCGTCTCGATCGAGTCGGCCATGTCGTTGACCGGTGCGCCCTTCTCGTCGTAGTAGACGAGCCCGGCGAAGATGTTGTCCGTGATCTTGCCGCCACCGGTCTCGTTGGTGTTGGTGGGGATCAGCGGGTTCTGCGGCTCAGAGCCGTTGGTGGTGATGATTGCCGTGGTGTTGGCGTTCGTGGCCGGTGTGCTGGCACCGCCCCCTGAGCAGCCGGTGAGCACGAGCGCGCTGGCTACAGCCAGGGCCGCGAAGCTCACTCCGTAACGTCTGATTTTCAATTTTCCTCCTGTGCAACTTGGGCAAGTCGAGGCCGCGCTCGAGGCCTAACTCTCGCGCGATGACTACCGAGTACCCTAAAAGGGGCTGCGGCCAGAACCAAATGCGTGTGAAAAAAGTTACATACCAGAAACTAGATTCACCGCTTTTTTGTGCTTTGTGCACATTCATTGTGGATTCAGACGACACTACGCAAGAAAGCGGCGGGATGACCTCACCTCAGTTCGGGCCGGAAAGTCGCCGCGCGACTGGGCTCGAAATCCTCATCGTGCTGGGTCTCTCCCTCGGCGCCTCGGCCGTCTACTCCGTCGTCGACCTGCTGAACAACCTCACCCTCTCGACCCCGCTCGCGTCGCAGACGACGACGTTGAACGGCGCCCTGAGCGACCGGCCGACATTCGATCTGCTCTACCGCCTGCTCGCCATCTTCTTCGCGATCGTTCCCGTCGTGCTGGCGTTCTACCTGCTCTGGCGTTCGGGCGTGAACCCGTTCCGCCGCCTCGGTGTCGACCTGCGGCATCCGGTCTCCGACCTCGGGCGCGGGCTCTTCCTGGTTCTCGTGATCGGCGTACCGGGCATCGCGCTCTACTTCGTCGGCCGCGCCCTCGGCATCACCGTGAACGTCAATGCCGCCCCCGAGCTCACCTACTGGTGGACGGCGCCGGTGCTCGTGCTCTCGGCGCTCCGGGCGGCGCTCACCGAGGAACTCATCGTGGTGGGCTATCTCTACGAGCGCCTGGCCCGGCTCGGCTGGCGAAAGTGGACGATCATCCTCAGCGCCGCGGTGCTGCGCGGCAGCTACCACCTCTACCAGGGCTTCGGTCCGTTCATCGGCAACGTGGTGATGGGCGTCGTCTTCGGCTGGCTCTACCTGCGCTGGGGGCGCATCCTGCCGCTCGTGATCGCGCACTGGTGCATCGACATCGCCTCGTTCGTCGGGTATGCCTGGGCCCTCGCCACGTTCCCGCAGTTCTTCTAGTGGCGGCCCCGGTCCTCTAGTGGCGGCACCGGTCCGTTAGTGGCGGCCCCGGCCACGATCCGCTCGCGATGAGCGGGCCCCGCGCACCACGAGTGCGATGATGCCGAGCACCAGCACCCCGCCGCCGCCGATGAGCAGCACGGTGAGCGTCTCGGGCGGCAGGCCCGTGCGGCCTGCGCCCTGGGTGACGGGCGCCTGCGTGAACACCGGCACAGGGGGCGCGGTCGTCGCCGGCGTCGTCACCGAGATCTGCACCAGCGCGGTGGCCGTCTCGTTCGGCCGCGACGACGCGAACGAACAGACGACGCCCGACATGCCGAGCGGGAAGACCGCACCCGACTCGACGGGTTCGCCCGCGATGGTGCAGCCGGTCATGGTCAGACCGGTGGGCAGGGTCGGCGTGAACGTCACGGGGGCCCCGTCGGCCGAGTCGGCCGTCACGTCGAGGGTGGCCGGCAGGATGCCCGCGCCCGTGAGGTTCGCACTGACGATGCGGGTCGCGCTGAAGTCGGCCCCTGTGAGGTTCGCACCCTCGAAGTTCGAGTCCTGCACGTCGGCGCGGGCGAGCGTCGCCCCCGAGAGGTTCGCGCCCTGGAACGCCGACTGCGCCAGCTTCTCGCCGCTCAGGTCGGCCCCCGCGCACTGGCTGCCCCCCGCCACCGGCCCGTCGACCGCCCGGTTGATCTCGCAGTCACCGGAGGAATAAACGGGGTCGGTTCGCACCGACACCGCCCGAGCACCGTCGGGGTCGGTTCGCACCGACACCGCCCGAGCACCGTCGGGGTCGGCAAGGGCCGGCGCGGCCGACACCCCGAGGAGGGTGCCGGCCAGCACCAGTGCCGCCGACAGCTGCGTGAGGATTCTCATGGAAGACATCCCTGCAATGCTACCTGAGCGACGAATACTCAGCTCTACGCGAACGCCTCCGGCGGCGGGCAGGCGCAGAACAGGTTGCGGTCACCGTACGCCTGATCGATGCGGCGCACCGGCGGCCAGTACTTGTGCGAGATGAGCGACCTGACCGGGTAGACCGCGCGTTCCCTGTCGTACGGATGCTCCCACTCGCCCACAGCGATCGACTGGGCGGTGTGCGGGGCGTTCACCAGCGGGTTGTCTCCCGCGGGCCACTCCCCTGCCTGAACCGCGTCGGCCTCGGCCTTGATCGCGATCATGGCGTCGATGAACCGGTCGATCTCCGCCAGGTCTTCGCTCTCGGTCGGCTCGACCATCAGCGTTCCGGCGACCGGGAAGCTCATCGTCGGAGCGTGGAAGCCGTAGTCGATGAGCCGCTTGGCCACATCGTCGACGGTCACGCCCGTCGCGTCGCGCAGCGGTCGCAGGTCGAGGATGCACTCGTGCGCCACCAGCCCGTTGTCGCCTGCGTAGAGCACCGGGAAGTGGTCGCGCAGCCGGGCGGCCACGTAGTTCGCGGCCAGCACGGCAGCTCCGGTCGCCTGCTTCAGCCCCTCGGAGCCCATCATGCGCACGTAGGCCCAGCTGATGGGCAGGATGCTCGAGCTGCCGTAGGGCGCGCCCGACACGGCTCCCCCGGCGTGCACGACCGTGCCGCCCCCGATCGACGGGTGCTCCGCCTTCTGGGCGAACGCGTGCCCGGGCAGGAACGGGGCGAGGTGCGCCCGCGCGGCCACCGGGCCGACACCCGGGCCGCCCCCGCCGTGCGGGATGCAGAACGTCTTGTGCAGGTTGAGGTGCGACACGTCGCCGCCGAACTCGCCGAAGCGGGCGAAGCCCAGAACCGCGTTCAGGTTCGCGCCGTCGACGTAGACCTGCCCACCGGCTTCGTGCACCAGGCGGCAGATGTCGACCACGTCGTGCTCGTACACCCCGTGCGTCGAGGGGTAGGTGATCATCAGGGCCGCCAGAGTGGTGGCGTTCGCTTCGATCTTGGCTCGCAGATCATCCACATCCACATTGCCGAGCTCGTCGCAGGCGACGACGACGACCTTCATGCCGGCGAGCACGGCGGAGGCCGCGTTCGTGCCGTGGGCGCTCGACGGGATGAGGCAGACCGTGCGGTCGAGATCGCCGCGCGAGCGGTGGTAGCCGCGAATGGCGAGCAACCCGGCGAGCTCGCCCTGGCTGCCGGCGTTCGGCTGCAGCGACACGGAATCGTAGCCGGTCACCTCGGCCAGCCACGTCTCGAGCTGGTCGATCAGCGACAGGTAGCCGGTGACGTCGTCGCGCGGCGCGAAGGGGTGCAGCCCCGCGAACTCGGGCCAGCTCACCGCCTCCATCTCGGTCGCCGCGTTCAGCTTCATCGTGCAGGAGCCGAGTGGGATCATTCCGCGGTCGAGCGCGTAGTCGTAGTCCGACAGGCGCTTGAGGTAGCGCATCATGCTCGTCTCCGAGCGGTGCGTGTTGAAGACCGGGTGCGTGAGGTACTCGGTCGTGCGCGAGAGGGCGGGCGGGATGCTCGCCGGCACCTCGCTGTACGTCGCCGTTCTGTGCGGAACCGCCTCGAGCACCATCGACAGCTGCATCAGGTCGTCGTCGGTCGTGGTCTCGTCGACAGAGATCGTGAGGGTGTCGTCGTCGACGACGTTCAGCAGGTAGCCCGCGTCGGAGGCAGCGCCCGCGAGCGCCCGCGCCCGGCCGGGAGCCTGCACGGTGAGGGTGTCGAAGAAGCTCTCGTGGCTGAGCTGGTACCCGCCCGCGCGCAGCTGGCTCGCGAGCGCCACGGCCCGGCCGTTCACCTCTGTCGCGATCGCCTTCAGCCCGTCGGGCCCGTGGTAGACCGCGTACATGCCCGCCATGATCGCCAGCAGCACCTGCGCGGTGCAGATGTTCGAGGTGGCCTTCTCCCGGCGGATGTGCTGTTCGCGCGCCTGCAGGCTGAGCCGGTATGCGCGGTTGCCCGCGGCATCCACACTCACTCCGACGAGCCGGCCCGGCAGCTGGCGTTCGAGGCCCTTGCGCACGGCCATGTAGCCGGCGTGCGGCCCGCCGAAGCCCATCGGAACGCCGAAGCGCTGCGAGGTGCCGACGGCGACGTCTGCCCCGAGGGAGCCGGGCGACTCGATCAGGGTCAGCGCCAGCAGGTCGGCAGCGACCACGGCGAGCGCCCCACCGGCGTGCGCCTTCTCGATGAGCAGGCGGGGGTCGCTGAGACGACCCGATGCACCGGGGTACTGGATGAACAGGCCGAACGCTTCGGGCAGATCATCCGGTGCCGTGTCGGCCAGGGGCAGCTCGACGAGGTCGATGCCCACCGCCTCGGCGCGGGAGGCGAGCAGCGCCTTCGTCTGCGGAAGGGCGTCGGAGTCGACGATGAAGGTGTGCGAGGTCTGCTTGCTGCCGCGGCGCGCCAGCAGCATGCCCTCCACGACGGCGGTGGACTCGTCGAGCATCGAGGCGTTCGAGGTGGTGAGCCCGGTGAGCTCGGCGACCATCGTCTGGAAGTTGATGAGGGCTTCGAGCCGACCCTGCGAGATCTCGGGCTGGTAGGGCGTGTACGCCGTGTACCAGCTCGGGTTCTCGAAGACGTTCCGCTTGATCACGGCGGGGGTGATGGTGTCGTAGTAGCCGAGGCCGATCAGGGAGCGCTTCACGGTGTTCTGCGAGGCGAGGGCACG
This sequence comes from Subtercola sp. Z020, assembly GCF_002931235.1. Classification (GTDB taxonomy): domain Bacteria; phylum Actinomycetota; class Actinomycetes; order Actinomycetales; family Microbacteriaceae; genus Subtercola. The sequence continues at coordinate 12,181 of NZ_PSTT01000067.1, forward strand.
CAGTTCGGCCGAGACCTCGCGCTCGGTGGCGGGCTCGGGGATGACGGATGCCGCGCCGAGGTCGGCGGCGTGGATGGATGTCGGCACCGCAGCCTCGACCAGCGCGTTCACCGAGTCGTAGCCGAGCGTGTCGAGCATCACCTGCTGGGCCGCGGCATCCGTTCCGATGTGACGGTCGACGAAGGGGATCGCCATCAGTGGGAGGCCTCCTCGTCGCCGAGCAGGGCCTGGTAGGCCGCGTAGCTGAGCAGCTCGGGCAGCTCGGTGTACTCGACTCGGATCAGCCAGCCCTCCCCGTAGGGGTCGCTGTTCACCAGCTCGGGTGCGTCTTCGACGGCCGAGTTCTTCTCGAGCACCGTTCCGTCGACGGGGGCGAAGAGTTCGCCCACCGACTTGGTGGACTCGATCTCGCCGACGACCGCTCCGTCGGCGATCTCGACGCCCGCGTCGGGCAGGTCGACGTAGACGACGTCACCGAGCTTGTCGGCGGCGTAGGCCGTGATGCCGATGGTCGCGCTGGCCGCGGCGCCATCGGTGGCGGGCTCGAGGCGAACCCATTCGTGCTCGCTGGTGAAGTGCAGCTGGTCGAAGTCGGTCACGTCAGTCTCTCTTTCGGCGGTAGAACGGCAGGGTGATGACGCGGAAGGCGAGGCGCTTCCCGCGGATGTCGATGGCGAGCTCGGTGTCGACGTCCGCGAACTGCGGGTCGACGTAGGCCATGGCGATGGGGTGGCCGAGGGTCGGCGAGAGCACGCCGCTGGTGACGACGCCGATGGGGTTCTCGCCGCCTTCGGCGTAGATGTCGTAGTCGGCGCGGGCAGCGCGCTTGCCCTCGCCCACGAGACCGACGAGCACGGGCGCGGCAGGGGTGGCCTGCGAGGCGTCGGCAGTATCGGCAGCGGCGGCAGGGTCGGCAGCAGCGGCAGCAGCCGCCTCGAGCGCCGCCCGCCCCACGAAGTCGCCCTTGCCGAGGTTCGGCACGCGGCCGAGCCCCGCCTGCGCGGGCATCGTGTTCAGCCCGAGCTCGTGGCCGTAGAGGGGCATGCCCGCCTCGAGCCGCAGCGTGTCGCGCGACGCGAGCCCAGCGGGAACGAGACCGAACGGCTCGCCGGCCGCCACCAGCTCGTTCCAGAGGGCGGCGGCGTGCGCGACGGGAACGTAGAGCTCGAATCCGTCTTCCCCCGTGTAACCGGTGCGCGCCACGAACAGGTTCTCGCCCGCGAAGGTGGCATCGAGCGACCAGTAGTACTTCAGCGTGTCGAGCGGATGGGCCCCGGGCAGAGGGCCGGCACCGGCATCCGGAGCCGGCTCGCCGGCAGCACGGGCGGCATCGTCTGCGGCGAACCGGATGCCCGGCACACCCTGCACGATGCGGCGGGCGTTCGGCCCCTGCACTGCGATCAGCGCGGTCGTATCGCTCTCGTCGGTGACCGACACGTCGAACCCGGCCGCGCGCTCGACGAGCGCTTCGAGCGCCTCGAAGTGGTTGCCCGCGTTCGCGACGACGAGAAAGTCTGTCTCCCCGCGGCGATAGACGACCAAGTCGTCGACGATGCCGCCCTGCTCCGTCAGCAGCAGGCTGTACTTGGCCTGCCCGAGGGCGATGGCCGAGAGCCTGCCGGCGAGCGCGTAGTCGAGGAAGGCGCCGGCCTCCGGCCCCTGCACCCGCACTTCGGCCATGTGCGAGAGGTCGAAGATGCCTGCCGACGAACGCACCGCGTGGTGCTCGGCGAGGTCACTCGAATAGCGCACCGGCATCTGCCAGCCGGCGAAGTCGGTGAACGAGGCACCGGCGGCGACGTGCACGTCGTGCAGCGGCGAGAACACCAGCGGGGCGAGCGGCGTCGCCGTCGCGTCGACGAGCGTCGCGTCGGGTGAGGAGATGGTGGGCGGAAGGTCGTCGTTCAGGCCCGCGCTGTCGGTCATGAGTTCTCCGGTGTCAGGCCGGCCCGGGCGCGACCCGCTGCTCGCGAGACGACCACCGGACAGGCTGATGTGTCACGGGAGGCCGTCGGCCCCCCAGAACTCCCCCTCTGTCATCGTGCCTGAGAGTTTCACCACCGACGCTGTTCAGCGGGCGGTTTTCACCGTGGGCGAGCCCGGCCTCTCGGCGGGCTTCTTTTCAGAGTGGCCAGTTCGATGCGGTACACGTACCTGAGAGATTGGTGGAGAGAATTGCTCCTTCGGTGCCCCGGCGCGCGTGGGGCTCTCCCGCATCGACCTTTCGGCCGGCAGTGTTCAGTTGAGGGTGGAACGTCGAACACGCCCAGCTTAGCCGCCCTCGTGTTGCGGGCGCGTTACGAGTGGCGCATCCGTCGCATCACGACGACCACGACGGCGATGAGTGCGGCGACGACACCGACCAGCCCGGCCACCAGCAGCGGAACGGAGAAGGGCGACGCGTCGGTCTGGCCGACCGGCGCCGAGTTCAGGATGGTCATGGTCGGCTCTGGCAGTTCGTTCAGCGGGGTGGCGCCCGCCTGGGCCGGGGCGGTCGCTGTGCTGTCGTCGCTGCCGGCCGCCATCGCCTCGGCCGAGCCGGCCCAGTCGTCGCCGCAGGCCGGTGCGGTGGTCATCGCCGTGGTGGTCGCTGTCGGCATCGAGGGCTGCCAGGTGAAGGTGTAGGTGTCGCTGGTGGGATGCCCGTCTGACGACGTGACCTGCCAGGTCACGGTGTACTCGCCGGCCTCGCCGAGGGCGACGTCGGTGCTGACGGTCGTGCCGTCGACGGTGACGCAACCCGATTCATGATGACCGTCGTCGACGTCGGTCACGGTCACGAGGGCCACGGCAGCCCCGGCCGTCAGGATGTCGTCGCTGAACGTCATCGAGACCGCCTGGATCGGCTCCGTCACCACCTCACCGTTCTCGGGAGAAGACGAGACGATCGAATCGTGGGCCAGAGCCGGGGAGGCCGCGCCGGCGGCCGTGCCGACGGTGGCCAGAACGAGCCCGGCGAGCAGCCCGAGGGCGGCCCGGCGACGCGTTTCGAGGGAAAAGGTTGGCACGCCTCAACGATAACCGCACGTACCGTGGAGCTTCCTGCAGGGTGGCCGGATGCTCAGGGGACACTCGGATTACGGGGAGCCGTCGCCCGGCCCGCCATCTGCCAGCCCGCCGTCGGGCCACACCGTGCGGTACGTCTCCTCCACATCGCGGGTCAGTTCGATCACGCTGGTGAGCAGACCGCGCATGCTCGTCGAGCGGAGCAGGGCGAGCTGGTCGAGCGGCCCGACCGGGGCGATGCCGGCCAGCTGCCACGAGGCGGCCCGGTGATCCGCCGAGAGTTCGAGATCGGCGGGCCACTCCTGCTCGCCGAACTCCGCCGCCATCGCCAGCACGCGCCGTACGGTCGATTCGGCCTCGTCGCGGAGCGACAGCAGCCCGTCATCCCATTCGAGGGCGGGGAACAGCGACACCCGCGCCACCGGGAACGGGTTGTCGGGCATCCATTCGTCGACGACGAACCGGCGGGTGCCCACGGCGACGAGCTCGACATACCCTTCCGGAGCTTCGAGCTGGGCGATCTCGGCGATGGTTCCGTAGGCGAACCGCTGCTCGCCGCCGCCGACCTCCTGGCCGCGTTCGATGAGCACGACACCGAACTCGGCGGGCTCCTCTTCGAGCACCTGCGAGAGCATGATGAGGTACCGCTCCTCGAACAGCCGCAGTTGCAGCGGCATATAGGGGAACAGCACGGAGCCGAGCGGGAAGATCGGCAGGGAGTCGTCCATGCCCCTCAGGCAACCACACCGCCGCCGCTACGCCAAGGGGTAGCGGCGGAACACGCCGGTCGGGTCGAACTGCCCGCGCGCTTCCAGCGTCAACGCGCCCCGCCCGCCCGTTGCAGTTCGGGCCGCGCCTGGTTGCGAAGGGAGGGGCGTGGGCGGGCTGAGGCGCCCGGTGCGGCGGAGGTGGGCGCGGCCGCGCTGGCTCCGGCGGGCGCCGTTGCTCCGCCCCCGGCGGACGAAGGGGTGGGGCGGGCATCCGGAACCTGCGCACGCACCGCCGCGCGGTAGGCGAGCAGTAGCTCGTACGCCGGGGGCTTCGGCGGCGGCCCGCCCGGCCGCTCGTGCATGCGGGTCGCGGCCTGCGCGTGCTGCCACGACGAGTAGGCGCGAAAGTAGTCCCACGCCGCCTCCGCCGCCGACTCGGGGGTGAGGCACCAGCCGATCAGCTCACGGTCGGCCGACTTCTCCGACCACGTCACGATGCGGTACCAGGAGTCGACGGTGCCCTTCTGCGCCGGGAACCGGATCAGCCTGATCACGGCGAACGGCCGCGGCGAGACGGGGTGCTGCAGCATCCATTCGACCGGCTGTGCCAGCCGTGACGGATGCCAGTCGACCACCCACGCTCCTCCCGACGAGCGCCCCTGGCCGGCGCACGTCCCACGCTAGGGGAGGCCGCCGACACCGGGGTGCCCGCAGGAACGCCAGGCAGCCGCCCCGCGAGGCGCCGCCCGGGGCGTCACTCCGTGATCGTCACCGAGCTGCTCTTCGAGACCTGGATCTGCTTCGGCGACTCCGCCTCGTAGTCCTCGGTCGTGGCGATCGTCACGATGCCACCGTCTTTGGCGATCGCGTCGTCGACGTCTTTGCGCACACGGTCGATGTCGTCTTCGACCGTGTAGGTGGTTCCGTCGTACTCGAGAGTGAATTTCGTGTTGGCCATGCTTCGACGTTACGTCAGTGTGAGCTCCGGATGCCCGGCTTGCCCCGATACCGCAGCCGGTGTAGAGCGGCCGAACTCGAGCGTTCGCGTGCCGATCTTCTCCGTGAAGAACCGGTCGTGGCTGACCACGACGACGGCGCCGGGGAAGTGCAGCAGCGCGCGCTCCATCACCTGGGTACTCGACAGATCGAGGTGGTTGGTTGGTTCGTCGAGCAGCAGAACGGATGCGCCCGACAGCAGGCACTGCGCCATCGCGACGCGCGCCCGCTGGCCGCCCGACAGAACCCCGATGCGCTGCTTGAGTTCCGCCTCCGAGAACTGGAACATCGCGAGGAACCGGCCGACCGACTTGCGCGTGGCGGTGAGGGCGAGGCTGTCGGGCAGGGCGTTCACCGCGTGCGTGACGGTGTCGTCGTCATCGAGCTCGGCGAGCATCCTGTTGTAGGAGACGACCTTGACCCCCTTGGGCCAGTCGACGCTGCCGGCGTCGGGGCGCTCCTCCCCCATCAGCACGCGGAGGAGCGTGCTCTTGCCGCTGCCGTTCGCCCCCAGCACGACGATGCGGTTGCCCCGGCGGATCTCGAGAGTCAGTCCCTCGAACAGCACCCGGTCCCCGTACCCCTTGCCGAGCTGGTCGATGCGGCAGAGCACGTCTTTGATGTGCAGCCCGCCGTAGATCTCCGTGATGATCTGGTCGACGGGTCGCGGGGCGCGCTGCTTCTTGATGCCGGCGAGCTGTTTGCCGAGAGCCTTGCCGGTGCCGCTGTTCGCCTGCTTCGACGCCTTCAGCGCCTCGCGCCGGTCGGAGATGCCCTCGGCCTCGAAGGCCAGCAGCTCGGACTCGTGCACGAACTGCTGTTCGAGCGTCTTCAACCGGAACTGCTTCTGCACGACGTATTCGTCGAAGGTGCCCGGGTACTCGTGCAGATGGTAGTTCTCGACCTCGACGATGCGCGTGACAACGGAATCGAGGAATGTCCTGTCGTGCGAGACGATGATGGCGGCGCCGCGGAAGTCCCGGAACCACGCCTCGAGCCACTCCACCCCGGCGACGTCGAGAAAGTTGGTCGGCTCGTCGAGCAGCAGCACGTCGGGCGCTTCGAGCACGATCTTCGCGAGCGCCGCGCGGTTGCGCCAACCGCCCGACAGGTCGTCGATCGGGCTCGTGCGGTGCGCACCCACGAAACCGAGGGTCGTCAGGGCGCGGTCGATGTTGCGCTGGTAGTCCCAGCCGCCCTGGTGCTCCATCTGCTCGAACAGTTCGGCCTGGCGGGTGATGAGGTCGTCGAGCGTCTTCGCGTCGTCGGCGCTGGTTCCGGCGGCCGCGACGGCGACGGCCGCGTCGATCTCGGCGAGCTCGCGCTCGATTGCGTGGATGTGCTCGAACAGCCCCTCGAGCACCTCGGTGATGGATGCCGTGCCGTCGAGTTCGGAGAACTGCGAGAAGTACCCGAGTTTCACGCCCGGTTCGAGGGCGACGGTACCGGCATCCGGAGCCACCTGTTCGAGCGCCAGCTTCAACAGCGTGGACTTGCCCGACCCGTTCCGCCCGATCAGCCCCACCCGGTCGCGCGCCTCGAGGCGGAAGAACACCTCCCGCAGCACCTGCCGCCCGTCGAAGCTCACTGTCACGTCGTTCAGGCGGAGGAGGCTCATGGCTGCAAACTACCACGGGCGCCCGGGCGGCCCCGCCGTGGGGCGGGCCCGGTCAGTGCTCGCCCTTGATCACGAAGTACGAGCCGCGGATCACGCCGGCCAGCTTCGACTTCTGCCGTGCGAATTTGAAGGTCGCGAGCTCGTCGGGCACATCCATCCCCTCGGCGAGCTTGAAGCCGACCGCGCGTTTGCCGCCCTCGGCGAGCCCGTACATCACGTTGATCGAGAGCCCCGACTCATAGAACACGTACGCCATACGGATGCCCTCGACCTCGAATCGGGTGACCTCGAGCGGGCGCGAGGCGATCTCGATGCTGCGTTCGCTGCTCAGGATCCCGGTGATCCAGTCGAGCGTCTCCGGGTCGTCGGCGGCGGGGGTCGTCTGGAACTCGTGGTCGTATTTGTTGCGGAAGTACCGCGCCTCGTTGGCGCGGAGCCCGGCCAGCGTCTCGGCGAACGGGGAGGATTCGAGCCCCTCGGTCGAGACGTTCACGAAGTCGACGGTGTGAGGCACGGGATCCTCCTCGGTGAGTTCGGTGCCCCCACGTTAGCGCCCCGCCCGCCCGGCGTCACGCACCGTCTGCCCGGGGCTCGCTCAGGTCAGTTTCTCGAACACCATCGTCGCCTGGATGCGGTCGCCGCCGCCCAGCCCCTTGCTGCCAGACGCCGCCGTCGAGATGGTGTGCAGCCGGTAGCCGAGCCGAGCCTGGGCGTTGATCGCCTTCTCGAGTTCGGTGAGGTTGCCCGATCCCGTTCCCCAGAGTTTCTCCTTGAGGATGACCTGCAACACGACGTAGCTCATGCCTTCCGGGGCGGGCCGCGGTCGGCCGCCCGAGACCGCGTCGGCCTGGATGCGCCCGACCACCCCGTCGAGCCCTGCGGCCGGCGGCGGTGGCTGCGTGCGGTCGGTCCACGCTCTGCCGTCCCACCACCGCATCGTGCCGGATCCGTCGTCGTACCAGCCCGCTTGTGCGCTGTCTGCCATTGCCTCGCCCCTCGTCGGAATGCCCCCGCTCACATCTTGGCGTACGAGCGGCTCGACGAGAAGGGCGGGCCGGTTCGTCGCGGGCGCGGAGCAGCTGCGAACCGGCTAGTCGCGGGCGCGGCGCAGCTGCGAGCCGGCGACCAGGAAGAATGCGCCGAGGCCGGCCGCGAAGGCGCTCACACCGTAGGCGAGCACCGACGTCATGAGCGAGGTGCGGAGCGCCGCCCCCGTCGAGAGCGCCGCGCTCTGCTTGCGCAGCTCGGCCTCCTCGTCGCTGCCCGCCTCGACACCCCGGAGCGCCGTGCTGATGTCGGCGAACGTGCGCCCGCCCGCCCCGCGCTCGGCGTTGCCCTTGATGACGACCGCCTCGACGTAGGCCGTCGCCGGCCCCTGCACCGGCTTGCCGGCGAACCGCGGAGCATTGCCCGGCACCGTGATCTTTTCGGCGCGGAGCTGCTGCGTGACCGTGTACCAGGCGCCCGCGCCGACGGCGACGAAGACCGAGCCCGCTGCGACGGCGAGCCCCCCGACGCGGTGCAGGGCGGAGGCGGTGGGCAGTGTCGACATCAGCAGATCCTCTCGGGGTCAGACGTTGAAGCGGAACTCAGTGCGTGTCGAATATTCCATGACCGCATCCCCGGATTTGCGCCACCGTGTCGGGCAGATTGTATGATTTGACACATGCGTTTGACACAGCAACCACGAGGAGCGTAGCCCGTGGCCAGGGGTTTCCCCGTCTCAGGCACACCGGCCAAGATCTACGAGCCGACCGAGAGCTACAAGAGTTGGCGAATCGTCTACCCGGATCGGGTCACCGGCAAGCGGAGAACCACAAGCGGGGGTAGCACCAGAGATGGAGCTGAGACCAGGGCGCGAGTGCTGTGCGGTGAGTATGTGCCGGGGCATGGCTCGAAGGACGAGCAACCCACGGTCAGCGAGGCAGTGGCCAACTGGCTGGCGGCGAATCGTTCGGAGTGGTCGAGCCGAACCTACGACCAATACTTCTACTTCGGGAAGAAGCTCACCGATCGCTTCGGGGATCGGCTCGTGACGCATATCTCTCCCGCCGACATCGGAAAGATCGATCTGTCCGCCCAGTCCAGGGGCCAGCAGCAGAAAGCTCGATCGCTGGTCCGGGGTATCTTCGGCCACGCTCTGCCGATCACTGCCGAGCGAGCCGACGCCCTAGCAAAGGGCATCGTTCTCTCAGGTACGGCAGGAGGCAAGCGCAATCCGCGAGTGGACACCAACGACATACCGCGCTCGCCTCTCGTCGCGGCATTCATCATCACGGCCTATCACACGCTCCAGGTCGGTCCTCTCGATGATCCGGCGGCTACGAGCATCGACAGGCTCACCGGGGTCAAGACCCGGGAGAAGTCGGACCGGAACGAACAGGGGCAGCGGATCGGATCAGCGACTCTCGCAACTGAGCAGCAAGGAGAGCCCGCTCCAGATGACCTCTGCTTCCTCGACGGTCTTTCTCCCGAAGAGACCGGCAAGCACAGGCGAGGCATACCGAAGCACTACGGCAACCCGGAAGCTCGACGGTTGGCAGAAGCAGATGAGCTGGCAGGTCGATACCGACAGGTCGGGCTAGCAACCGCACTGGGCGCTGGCGGCGGATTGCGAATCGGCGAGGTTCTTGGTCTTCGAGTTCGCCACTTTCTCAGCAGCGAGCAGATCCTTCACATCGACCAGAATGACTGGGACCGAACCCGGTCGAACTACCGGGGCGTCGTCCAGGTCAGCGAGCAAGCAAGCCAGGCGAGCCGGGGAGCAATCTGGGTGACCGGCACCAAGGGCGCGTCTAAGAGCCGGACGGTTCATCTCCCCGCGTTCCTCCCGAACTGGAACAGCCAAGCGAACGGATCGACCCGGGAGCAGATAGCCGGGATCGTTCCTCGCTTTGCCGATGCCGACCTATCCCTCTGGCAAGCCACCGATGAGGAATCTATCGAGCTGTGGCACCACGGCTTTACACCCCTGGCTTATCTACTCTGGGACCGGCTCTGGGACGATCTGTGGCACCATCCGGCGATCAGCAGTCTCTCCCGACGCAAGCGGGTATCTGAGTTCCGGGAGCTTCTGATCTTTCCCACTCGCAACCGGGTCCGGCCCGGTCGAGAGATGCAGCCAGTACAGACAGATCCGGCCTGGAACGACAGCATACGAATCGTGCCGGGAACGGGCAGCTACCAGGCGCAGAGCAACTACGCCAGGATCACGAACCCCGTCTATGACCATGTGGAAGAGCAGTTCGGTTCCTCGCCCCGGCATCGAACCAACGCCAAGGGCCGGAGAGGCTGGACGCACCACGGGCTTCGCCACTGGGCGGTGAGCACGAGATTGAAGGCCGGCGTGCCCCAACCTCTCATCGCCAAGGAGATGGGCCACAAGAATGCATCATTCACCATGGAGCGCTACGGCCATGTGCTGGACGAGGGCATCGGCCCCAAGGGCTTCGAGTACTGACCCCTCATCCGGGCGCGCCGAAACCCCTCCAGTTAGCCTCAAATTCGCTTCTTGATGAGGGATACTCGCAGCATGCATCTGTTCCTCGTCGACGAGACCAACGCCGGTCACATGCCGAACAAGTTCTTCATCCTGGGCGGCCTCGTGTTCGCAGAGGAACAAGTTTCAAAGGTTGACGCCGCTGTCAAGGGTCGGCGCCGGGAGTTCGGCTACAAGGACGGCGACAGCTTCAAGTTCAACACGCACACTCGTCCTGAGCAGGTCAGCATCGAGCAGTTCCGGGACGCGAAGCAGGCCTTGATCTCTGATCTCAAGGAGATCGGTGTGCGCATGGTCGCCACCGTCTGCCTGCACGATGTGGCAGGCAAGGATCCCAACCGCATCATGGAGTTTGGCCTCAATAATGTCGCCGCCTCGTATCACCGTCTGCTCACCAAGGAGCAGGCCCAGGGCTTCATGCTCATGGACCGCGACAACGACCGCTACGACTACCTCGAACGCTTCCACGAGCACGGCTTCGACTACGGCGGAAGCCACAAATCCGTCCAAGACCGCGTGCTGCTCTTCGGGATGACCAACGACAACGCCTCTCACCTGGCATCGGCGACAGACATCGCTCTAGGTGCGTTCCGCTACTGCGTGAACGCCGCCGGAGGAGAGGGACGCGACACGGTCGCGAAGGCGATGTTCGGCGACCTGGCTCATCTGATGTGGGGGGTGGACAACCCGTCGGGCGTCAAGCAGGTGGCGGGCTACGGCTACATTCCTTCACCCGAACCTTCTAATATCCGAGTCGCCAAGTATCGGGAGCGTTACGAGAACCTCGCAGAGGCGCTGCGACAGTACGCGTTGACCGAACTGGATAAGTAGACGAATTGCCGGGTCGAAGGCCGCCAACACGCCGTGATGCTCGGTCCAACGAGTATGTGCGACGGCGATACGAAGGCGCCCGAGGCGGGCAGCCACGGGCGCAGCGGGCATGAGAAAGGGCCGGGGCGAGAGACCAATCAAACCCCGGCCTTGCTATTCAGTTCTAGACGAATAGGCTCACCATCCAATCGAAGAGGCGAAGCGCCGAGGCGATTCCGACGAGAGGCACCAGCAGTTTTCCGTACCAGGGCAGCCGCCTGTAGAGACCACCGGCCAGCCGCTTCGGATGCTTGGTGAGATTGGGCTTAGGCATTGTTCTTCTCCCTTCTCTTGGCGCCCTGCACCCTCTTGTCTTTCTTGATCTGTGCGGTGGCCTCGATCCACTTCTCAGCCGTCATGTAGTCGCCGCTCAGTGCTCGGTAGACCGTGTCCCGGGAAATGTCGAACTCTCGCGCGAGCTTTGCCTTGGGCACGCCCGTGTCAGCACGGTCCCGGAGCTTCTGCACATCAGCATTGGTGAGCACGGGCTTTCTACCTTTGAATCGACCCTCTTCCTTGGCGATGGCAATGCCCTCACGGGAGGCGGCTGACTTGATGCGTCGCTCGAACTGAGCGAAGATGCCGAGCAGGTAAAGCATCGCCTCTGAGAAGGGATCGATCTCCTCGCCGCCTGGAAAAGTCATCCCCTCGCTCAGCAGTTCAAGGGTGACGCCCCTGGTGCTGAGATCCTTGACGATCCGATCCAGGTCCGAGAGCGACCGCGTCAGGCGGTCGAGGCTCCAAACGACGAGCGTGTCGCCCGCACGCACATAGGCCAGGGCCTCTCGGAGCGCTGGCCGTCCCTCGACGCTCTTGCCGCTTCGCTGCTCCTCGAAGACTCGATCGGCTGTCTTCGTCATATCCTGCTGCCGGGCAGTGTCCTGATCCTCCGTGGATACCCGGATGTAGACAATCCGCTGCCCGGTCTTGGTTGCCGTGTCGGTCATGGTCGTGCTCCTTCGATGCGACGGACGCGGCCAGCATTGGCGGCAGCGTGCCAGGTTGCCCACTCGCGGAACTCCGCAGGGGTCATGGTGATGGTGGGGACCAGCGAATAGGCCACTGGGCTCTTGCGCCAGCGGGTTCGGAGGTAGTGGACCCGGTACTGATCGGGCTCAGTAGTCAGCTCGAAGCTGACGAGGCGGGGAGGGACGCGGATGCCGGCGTTCCAGATGATGAGCTTCTGAGCAGCGATCACCGAGGCAGGTGCGCGGCTCATCGGCTCTTTCTCCCCAGAAGGAATCCCTGGTAGTGCAGCCAGAGCATCCGTGAGGATCTAAGCGGCACCGTCGTCGTCTCCGGCCCCTGACCGAAGTCAAGGGTGTAGCTCACGGTGTACTGACTAAAGAACACGCCCTCGCGGATACCGAGCTCAAGGATGGACACGGGAAGAAGCAGATACGCGCCTCGGTCTCCGGAGGCGTGCTGGCTAGCAGTCTGCTGAGCCCGATGGAGCAGAATTGGCATGCCGTCGTAGCCGTAGCTTGGATCCTCAATCCTTTCAATGGCACCGTTGAGCACACCTAGCCGTTCCATGTGCTGTTCCTTCTTCGTTGGCTCTCTAACTGCGGAACGGGCTGCAATCGTGTCTGAGCGGTTCAAAGAACTGCGGCCGCTCATCGGTTCTCTCCGAAAAAGGCATCGATGATCGGAAGGGAAGTATCGGTGTCCGCATCTTCATCGAAGCTCGCCCAGCCATCACGCATGATGAAGAGGTATCGAGCGAGGAAGTCGACCACATCGGGGTCCGTGATTCCGCGGTTGGCTATCTCTTCCTCCGCGATCGAGCGGGCAGAAACGCGAATCTCGTAGAGCTGTTGCTCGATGAAAGTGGTCATGATGTACTCCTGAGTCGTGGTCGTCATGCAGTTGCGTCGAACTACACGAAGTGCCATATCAAAGCGGCACATTTCTTCCGGAGGAGGAGGAGGAGAGGCGTCGTCGCCGGAGACGATGGCCTAGTGCAACACACGCAAAAGGGCCACGATCCATTGCGGATCGTGGCCCTGTGGTGCCACACATCGGCACCTGATCTGGCGTGCTGTCCACATCAACGAATGCGAGTTTCACTCGGGCCACATGGGTCGTTCCGTAGGATCTCGACCAAGGCGAGAGCCAGCCAAGGGAGCCCTTATGGTTGAGGCCGCTGGGGTAATACTTGAGGTGCGAAGGATTGACGAATAAAAAGCCAGCTGGCGGGAGGCTGCTAGGAGACGAAGCAGCGCTAAAAGGCGGACCCTAGTCGCTACGGAAGCTGAGGTGAGTCCGCGTGACCCTCGTGACTGGCTACGCCGACTCAAACCCCGCTCGGAGCTTTTGCTGCGCCTCGGACCAATTAGGCGGTCGAAACCGGTGTCGGGCTTGATGAAGACCTCCGGTCTGCCGATTCGCCCATGTCTGACCCCCGTTCTGCCGACTCACGCTGCAGGTCTTGACCGGCAAGTAGGCTCGGAGGATGACCTCGATCGGTGACGACCCGTACTCCAACAGCCCAGAAGAACTGTGGCCCGAGATCACACGGGAGCTCGTGGACGCATATCCCCTTTCCCTGTCGGAGCTTAAGGATGTCGTCCTGGACTCTTGGACTCGGATTCTCTCAACGCGCATCGGGAACGAACTTCAGATTGGCGAAGAGTACAAGCCAAGCCCCCAGATGATGGGCAACTTCCTTCACAACATGATCCCCATCGTGCTGGAACGGGCACATCCCGCCGAGTGGCGAAAAGATGATGGAAGATTTGAGAAGGACCTTGTCTATCTCCCCGACCGGCAATTCGACACCGAGATCAAGACCTCTTCACAGCGAGGCATTTTTGCGAATAGGAGCTACGCGCAGCCGTCAGCCCCAGGAGCGAAAGAAAAATCAGGCTATTACCTAGCCATCAACTTCGAAAAATTCGTGGATGGGCAGGTGCCATGTATCACGATGGTTCGCCTGGGCTGGCTATCCCATCGGGACTGGATTCCGCAAGCTTCGGCGACCGGTCAGGCGGCGTCTCTTGCACCCATCACCTACCGGACTAAATTCGTCTCGGCGCTCTGACTCAGAGGGAGAGCTCCGACCCCCGCAACTCCTTGGCTAAGAGGTACCGCTCTACAGCAAGCTGGCAATAATCGGGTCGGATCTCGGTGCCCACTACTCGCCGGCCCAGCCGATTGGCTACGACGGCCGTGGTGCCTGACCCCATGAAGGGGTCGAACACGAGATCCCCTGGGTTACTGGACGCGAGCACGACACGCTCGATAACTTTCTCGGGGAATTGCGCTGGATGCGGAGTTCGCTCGACTGAGCTTCTGTTCCGCCCACTTGTGACTTTAGGAAAGTTCCAAACATCCGTGGGGTTCTTGCCCGCTATGTTCACCTTTCTCTTACCGTTTTTAAATTGGTTTGGGTACTTAACATCGGGATCGCGAACAGCGTCAAGGTTGAAGACATAGGCATCCGCATTCTTGACAAACCAGAGGAATTTCTCGTTGCGCGGCGAGTAGAACTTTCTGCCTGCGACACCCGCACCGTAGTTCCAAACGACCTCCTGAATGAAGTAGAAGTCGCTGAGGCCCCAGAGCAGATAAGCCAGCGGTAGCGCCTTGGCCTGCTCATGGAGAGGTGTGTAGCCAACATTAAGCCAGAACGCCCCATGCTCGGATGTCGTGTTATGCACCAAGGACATCCATGCCTCACACCACTGGACATAGCTATCAAGTGTCTGCATCGACTCATACTCCTTGCCGATGTTGTATGGCGGCGAAGTGACAGTGAGGTCCCAGAGCGGCTTCTTTAGTTCCCGTAGAAAGGGAACGACATCTGTGTTGTAGAGGACAAAATCTTCATCTGCGAAATACGGCCTGAGACCCGTCTCCCCCTGCATTTGCAGCGATGTGATTACTGATGACAAGTTTCATTCTCCAACTGTGGGACGGACTCACACACGATACACGCCACTCTCAGCTCTCGAGTCCCCTGGCTGGCTGGGAGAAGAGCTCGACCGTCGATTGACACTTCTGGGGCGGCGCGGAGTGAGAGCGGACGCGAATCATTCCCGTGGCGTTCAACTTCAACCGACGCGGCAGGCCACGACCCCAGAGAGGAGTCGTGACCCGAAGTTGTGTGGCGGCCTACTGGATCAGCGGAGCCGTGTCGCTCACGAGAGTGAGACCCGACCGGTTCAGCGAGAGTGATGCGACACCACCTCGCGGGAAAGAACCGAAGGCGTCGGCCCCGAAGAAGGTATAGAGGCGAGAGTCAACGACGACCGGCTCAGCGTTGGAGAGATTAAAGCTGGACGCCCCCGCATCATGACCTACGGTCCAGCCAGGATAGGCGCGGATGGAGTCGACCGATCCCGGAAGTTTGACCGTAACGACTAGCTCTCCAGGGGCGAAGCGTTGAGCAGTGCTGGACGAGAGAATATCCACATTCACCGCATAGGCAGACCAAGCCTTGAGAATCGGATAGCCGAGCGCGGAGTCTTGGATGGAGACAGAGGCGGGCGGGGTAGCAGCCGAAGCAGACGAGCCCGCCGCAGACGGAGACAAGCTCACCGCCCCAGCAAGCAGCAGAGCGGACGCAGTGAGCAGGGCAGTGGTTCGACGAGTTGGTGTCATGGTGATCTCCTTGTGGCGGATCATCCATATCGAGCCAGCAAAAAAGCGGAAGGGCCACGATCTCGAAGGATCGTGGCCCGTGGCGTCGCACACCGGCAGCGCGCATCACACAGCGGAGGGCAGACGGTACCGGGCTTGAGCGGTTCTTCCGATCTGTTCTACGAGCCCAGCCGCCACCAGCGCGACGATTGCCCGGCGCTCAGCGGACGACGGCTCAATCTCGGGATTGCTGTGAACCAACCTCGCAAGCTCTCGAAGAGTTCGAGTCTGGCTAGGGATCACATGAGCGAGAAGCTGACCGGCAGCACCGACACTGGTCAAACTGAAAACAGTCAGCGAGCTCTTGGCCACTAGAGCCTCGTAGTCTTCGGGCTTCACGGTGGCGGTCTCCCCGTTGGGCATGGGAATCAGGTAGTTCTCAATGGTGGTCATGGTGGGCTCCTTCGTCAGTGGGCCGAAAGTCGGCTCGGGGTTTTATATCGAAGCGACATGAAGAGGCCACGACCGGTAGGTCGCGGCCTCAGTGGTGTGACACACCCACGAAATCAGTGCCAGCTCATCCAGCTCCGGGCCCGGGGAACAGCTCGGAGGTAGTACTCCAGGTCGTAGTAGGCGTCCGGATACTTCGACCGTAGGTCGGTCTCTCGAAGCATCCAGAGGGCGTAGTGCGGATCGGTCTCAGCCATCTCCTGGAGGTCATAGCCCCAGTACTTACCGAAGGGGACGGTCTGGCTGGATGTGTTTATGATTCTCATCTCTCATGGTTTCCTTTCCTGGCCTGGGCCGGGGTTGATGGTGCTACGGGGTGTGGTAGGTCAGTCGCCGAAGATGTCAGCAAGCGCGGCGTCGTCATCAGCGAGATCGTCCGTCATCAGGTCGGCGACAGTGTCAGGGATCACGACCTGCTCGTAGGCGAGATCGTCGGCCTCGGTGCGGAAGCGGATTCCCTTTACGAAGTGGCAAGGGCCTTTGGGTTTTCTCGCCACAGGCTCCAGCTCGTACTGGCTCCGGCTTTTCTCGTCTGGCGTGAACTCCGAGTGGATCAGCTTCTGGGGTGCGCGCTGGCGCTGGACACACTCGGCTCCCGCTTCCTTGAACAGAGAGTGTGCCTGAAGCATCTCTCCGAACTTCCGAGTCTTCTCGGCGGGGCGGCCAATCTCGGTCATCTCTAGCTCGAAGGTGTCGTGGAGATCGGCAAGCAGGCAGAAGCTCGTAGAATCTGCGACAATCCGCTCGTTCCACCAGAGTTCGATTTTGTCTTGGCCGCCTCGCCACTTGCTCTTGGCTCGTTCCATTGCCTCCGGGAGCTGGGGCTCTACCGAGCCAGCGGCGTACCACTTCACGGCACCCTCCACCGCCCAGGCCAGGGCTGCCTTAAGGATGGAGGCGTTCTTCTCCGCTGCTGCCAGTGCCGGGTTCTTCCGGCGCAGCCCCATGCTCTCGGGGTCGGCGACTCTGTCGTACTCCTCAGCCGAGACGAAGGAGTAGGGCATGGGCACAGGAGCGAGCCGCCTCCAGGTGCCTCGGTCGTTCTCCGACACCTGAGGCAGATAGTTCGTGTTCACGAAAACGGTGGCGGTGAAGTCGAAGGTCTCCTCATCCTTGAACTTCTGCGCGGCGGTCATCTCGGCGGTTTCGGCCAGCTCCTTGATGATCAGCGCATCGAGCCAGTTGGACTTGGGTAGCTCCTCGATGAATGCTGCTCGGAGCGCCTTGAGCTTGGCCTTGCCGAAGAGGTTGCTACCGTCAGAGTTCAGAAGTATCGAAGAGTCCACGCGATCCGCATAGGAGCCGAGCATCTTCTTGAGCACATCGGTGAGCGTGCTCTTGCCGTTGGAGCCATCGCCGGAGAAGAAGAAGACCATGGACTGGTTCAGGGTGTGGCCCGTGAGTGCGTTGCCTACGATGATCTGGAGGTAGTCAGCCACGCCCGCGGGGAGTGCGCTCAGAATCTCGTCCCAGAGAGGATCGGTGTAGCCAGCCTCGAAGCCAGCTCGCGCGCTCCGGGTGAAGTGATCTCTGGCCTCGGCCTGGCGAAGCGCTCCACGCTTGAGGTCAACGGCACCGTCAGCAGTGAGAAGCAGGTCAGGGTTTGCGTCGAAGATCGAGCTGGACACTTTGGCCTTGCCGGAGGCGTAGCGTCCCGCGTTAGCGCAAGGAGTCACATTGCGGAACAGGCGAGCAGCGCGGTAGAGCTTTTCGTCCTGCCGCGCCTGTTGGAACAGCCCAGCCTCGAACCAGTCGAGGAGCTTAGCCGTGACTTCCTCGGAGGCGACCGCCTGCCACAGCCCTGAGTCGGGCTGGTAGCCCGCCCAGCACTTCCACTCTCGAACAGCTACCAGCTCGGAGCGGTGTGCCTCGTGGAATGCAGCGCCTACAGCACCTTCCGTGAAGCTGTCTACCGAGAGTCCGGCAACCTTGGGAGCGGAAGTTGGTACCTGCTTCGCCCTCGTCGGCTCATCGGTCTCTGGAGGATTTTCGTCTCCATTAAGGCTTCGCCTGTAGGCAGCTTCCTGCTCCGGGCTGTCCCAGCCTCCAAGCGGCTTGTAGCTGGAGCCGTAGACCTCCATCCGGAACTTCTCGTGCTTGTCTAGGCGGGCTAGCTCGCTTTCAGTGTCTAGCGACATGTGATCTCCTTGGTCTTAGTTCTTCCCCTGGTCGGCGGGATTTGAGACTCATATCAAAGCGTCGAAACGAAGATCGGCCCGGACAGTGGAGAGGAACTAAGGCACCAAGGAGCCAACTCATCCACCATCCGAGCCGAAAGCAAAGGCGACCAAGTCTTTGCCTCACCATTGGGAGGTGTAGATCCTTTATATCAACTCGACTCGAACGGCTCACTGACGGCGCCTAGATCTCGTTCTGTGAGGGATTTGTCACCGAAGTTGCTCACTTTGTCACCGAACGCTTTACTTCGGTGACAAATCGCTAGAGCCCCGATGAGATCGGCCCTCTAGCCTTCTGAGCGCGCGAAGCAGCTCCGACCGCCAAACAGCCTAGAGACCCGACGAGATCGGCGTTCCTGCCCCTGAGCCGAAAACTCCGTCACCGAACGACTTCCAAACCTTCAGATAGGTAGACACTCTCCATAAACGCAAAAGCTCTATGTATTTTGAGGTTTCCCGTATTTGGGTCACAAGGTGACAAATCGATCAGAGGCAGGCTAGAGGGTCGAGGAGATCGGCGTTTCTCCTTGTCACCGAAGCTAAGAGTTCGGTGACATTGGGTCACACTTCGGTGACATCCGGTGACGGGAGCGAATTGTGAGCCTGCTTCTTCTAAGGAGAGGCAGTCGGACGATCAGCTCGTGGTGCCGCACATGTCCGCCTGCCACAGAGGTAGATCCCTGACACACGGGTGAGACAGGTAGCGCGCTTTTCGCGCTTTCGAAACTTTGCGCGCTCTGTGACAGCTCGCTAGGAGAACGCCGTCTAAGACCGTAGAACAGCGATCGCGCATGATGATGCCAGGAGCGAGGCTACAGCCCGAGATTGCCAGCTACGGGCAGAAGCGCGGGCTACAGCGTCGATCTCATCGCAACTCTAGGCTGCGCGCTCAGGAGACAGCTAGCGTCGAGAGTCAGCCGGTTAAGACGACACGAAAAAGCCCCGGAGCAAACTACTCCGGGGCTTTTCGAACTTGGCGAGCACCTCAGGCGACTAGCTCCTTCTGTACAGCCGCACGGAAATCTGACGGGAAGTCGTCTCGGAAGACAACCTCCAGGTCATCCGCCATGGGCTGGCATACCGTGGCCTTGTCGTAGCCGTTGCAAGAGTAGGCATTAGGCGAGAGGTAGTTCGATGAGAAGTCATTGATCGTACCTTCGAGGACAGGACGGAACTGCATTTGCGCAAATCCTTGGACCTGCTTCCGAAGAGACAGATTCACTCTTCCGTCGAAGGAGAAGGCATCGACTGGGTCGCCCCCATCGCACAGCGCCGCCTTAGCAGCCGTGTGGTCCACGACGACCGAATCGAAGAAGAAACTTCCCGCCATACCGTCACCGTCCGAAAGGAAGCCATGAGCCTTTGCCACAGGCTCAATGGGTGGGCGGATGCCGGAAAACAGTCGGCTTTGAACAGCGGAATCGTTCTGGATGGAGTCTGCAACTCGATCCAGCTCGGCTAGCTGCGGAGCAACCGAGTCATCGGTACAGGTCGTAGGAGCCTCGACAGTGGTCTGACAGGAACCACGCGTTCCACTTACAGAGCCCCCGTCGCTAGTTGCCTTGACACAGAACCCGCCCGGAGCACTGGCGGCATCAGCCCCAGGGGTGAGGAACGGAGTTGCGATCAACGCAGCGCCGAGAGCAGCCATAACGAGAAGCAGCGCCGTGCTCTTCTTCTTGCGATCGCCCAGCAGGTTATCTACGACATTGGGCCTTGGGGTCTTGATGGTCTTCTTCATGGTGATCTCCTCCGTTGGTTAGTGGATCGAGATTTCATATCAAAGCGACCGAAAGCGGAGACGGTGACGCAAAGGAAAAGCCGGAGCCAGGGGGAGAAGATCCCAAGGCTCCGGCTCGACCAACAGAGGAGTTGATGCAGCCCTACCAGAAAGCATCGACAGCCATATCGCTACGAACTGGGCGGGGTGTTGTGACATCACCGCTGCCGCCATTGGCGAAGCCGTAACGCGCACACCCGTGCTGCCCACACTGCCGAACTGTGACGCGACACCACTACTACCGACGCTCGCTGAGCCGTGATGTGACGCCACGGCCGCGGAACCGGGGAGCGGAACTGGGTGGAGCGGGAGCGGAACTGGGTGGGGGTGAGGAGGAGACGCTGAGGCTGACTACTAGGAGGGCTGGGGAAAGCTGGAGACAGACTGTTGGCCTACTGACGGCAGAGCTGAGCGGACGGGGCTGAGGCGGACTCGATCCAAGATGTTAGAAGTGGTGATCTCCGTAGTAAACGAGGGAGACATTATTCGCGCGGATTTGGTCGCTCTGAGCGTGAGATCTCAACAGTCGAGCTATTGCCGACTGCATCAATAGGTCGAGCACTAGGAGTTGCAATAGGAGCTGCAATAGGTCAGTGCGATATGGGTTCTGCTCCCCGCCACGAGCTGCAATAGGCAGCCAACGATCAGCAGAAGGGAGCCGCACAAGAGGAGAAAGACCATGGCTCTACCCGTACCGATGATCGAAAGCCATCCGCTACCCGCCGTCGAAGACGCCGAAACCGAGGCTCCAGCCAGCGAAGTTCAGAGGACCAAGCGACCGAGCGGCGCACACATCACCGAGGGAAACGCTCGACTCATTGCGTTCACAGGCATGTTTCCCTGCGTCGATGCGGAGGGACTCTCGATGCTCAGCAACCGCCAAGAGACACGCTTCGCTCCCGGAGGAGAGCTGACGAGCATCAAGGGAACCAAGCAACGACTCAACAAGATCGTCCGCATCGGTGCTCTGAAGAAGACCACCAACATGGCTACGAGAGTCGAGCACTACGGCATCACCGACAACGGAATCGGCTCCGCTTGGAGCTTCGGCTACACCCTGGAACGGCCCGACAAGCTCGACAATCTCAGCAAGTCCCGACTGACTCATTACCAGATGATTGCCCATGTGGCAGCCCAGTTCGCCTCTCCTCAGGGCTTCTTCCGTAAGAGTCTCGGCGTCGGTCCTGTCCCGCTCGACAACCTCGTGAGCGAGAAGATGATGCGCGGCTCGTTCGATCCAGTCATGCGAAAGATCAAGGCAAAGCCCACAGCCGACCACCGGGGCGACTTCGGTAGATGGCGCGCCGATGTGATCAAGTCCGCCAGTGAGGCGGTGAACGCCGGTCGGCTTCAGTGGTCCGAGATCGTAGAACAGCGTCCCGCATTGCTCACGGTCGGCGCAGCTCAGCGCGGAGATACCAAGCTCAAGGCTGTCCATCAGCACGACCTGACGGTGATCCTCGACGGTGACCGAACGGGCCCACGAGCGAAGAACCTGCTTGTTGAGATCGAGATCAGCAAGAAGAGCTGGGAAGAGTACGACGCCATATTCGCCACGCTCGCCGCCGAACTCAAGGAGGGATCGATTTACGACCGGGCCATCTACTTCACCCATGGTGTCCAGATCTCCAGCCTATTGCGGCGCGTCAACGCACGAGGTAGTCACGGTCTCATCGAGTCGGGTCAGCTAAGGATCTTCCCCCTGCTGCACCGCGACGGCACACCTTTCATCTTCAACAACCGAGTCCCGGTCGGAGGTAACTGACCATGAATGAACTAATCAACTCCGCGAAAGAGGCAGCAGCCCCGATCATCGAGCAACTGCCGGCAATCGGCATCTCACTACTCATCCTCGTAGTGCTAGGCATCGCTGCCCTGTCCGCGATCATCAAGCGCCACCAGCGTTGGAAGAACTACCGGGAGAAGCGGGAATGGAAGCCAGCCTCTTGGTTCAAGGCAGAGCCGAAGATCTACTTCGACATCGAGACCGCTCTACTCTCGAACAAGGGACTGGTTGACGGGTCCACCGCCCTCAATGCGTTCCTCATTCCGAAGGAAGACGGGGGATCAGTTTGGAAGCCTTCGTGGCTCTCACCCTACGGGCGAGCTGTGCGAGCCATGGGCAGGGCTCATCGAGGCGAGGCTCGGGGCAAGAGATACCTGGCTCATCAGCAGGTAGCGGAGGCTGCCAATTACATCATCGTCCGCAAACTACCCGAGACTCACCGGGTGGTGGAGCTGGAACCTTCGAAGATTCCAGAGGACGAGACGCCGAAGCAAAAGCTGAAGCGCGAGAGGAAAGAAGAGCAAAAGCTCCGAGCGAATCACTTCCGCATCGACATCGTGCTCGATGGCCGCGATCCGGCGGAGGTCAAGCGGCTGGAGGGCAAGATCGTCTCACAGCTCGGGCTCAAGTCGCTCCAAGAGTTTGAGACGGAGAACAACTTCACTCTCAGCTACGCAGCACACAAAACAGCCCCCGGCGATCCACTGATGAAGCTCAAGACCGGCATCGAGTTCTTCAGGGAGAACGCGGCCAAGGTCGCGCATCTCATCCCGCTCGCGGTCCGAGAGAACGGCAAGCTCTGGGCTCTGGCCATGCACCACCTGCTCATCATCGGCATGACGGGATCGGGCAAGGGATCGCCGCTCAATGGTCTGATCCGGCAGCTCGCTCCGTTCGTCGAGCGCGGAACTGCCCTGTTTTACGGCATCGACCCGAAGGCGTCAGAGCTTCGACCCTACGAGGAATCTCGACTCTTCGAGGAGCTGGTCTATGAGAACTCGGGCGCGGTCGATGTGATCGCGGAGGTTCACAAAGTGATGAAGCACCGGGCGAAGCACAAGCGCGTCGATGTGGAGAACGCGGATCTCGGTCGCTCGCTGGACGCCACCAAGGAAAACCCAATGGTGGTGCTCTTCATCGATGAATTCCTTTCGCTGCTCATCGCGCTCCAGGCCATGGGCAGAGAGGGCAAGGCTGCGACCACGCTCCTGGTCGAGATCCTGGCTCAGGGTCGATCGCTCGGCGTCTATGTGGTGGCAGCAACCCAGGAGGCCGACAAGGATCTTCTCGGGAGAATGCGCGGCAACTTCGCCAACATCATCCTTCTGAAGCAGCCCAGTGAGTACTTCAACGACTTCTTCCTAGGAGAGGGCGCGCGGGCGGCTGGGTTCGACTCGACGGCCATTCCTCTGAGCACGAAGGCCAACGGCTACGCCTACGCCGGGATCGGCTTCGTCAAGGAGGAGACCGGCAAGCCTGTCAAGGTGCGCTTTGCCTACAGCTCGGACAAGGACATCGCTGACCTCATCAAGGAGTACCCGAGAAAGGGGCGGGCAACTACCGCAGCAGCACCGGCAGAGATCGAGCCCGCGATCTACGACGATGAGGACGACGGGAGCTTCGGCTTCGAAGAGATCGCCATGCCGGTACAGGCCACACCTGGAGAGGGAGGCTTCGGGAGGTTCTGAGTGAACCTGACTGACAGAAAGCAAGGACGCCCTCGGACTAGCTCCGGGGGCGTCTTTTCGCGCCGGATCGCCGCCCTTTGCTGTGCCTGCTCAACGGTGGTACTTCCTCGCGGTAGCGATACCTCGTGCGTCGTTATCCAGGATGGCCGTTCACAGGCCATGGTTGCCCAGGCAGCGTGAGAAGGCAGCGCGGAGGGACGATGGCTCCGGGCCTCTAGGCTGCGCGCTCAGAACGCCGTTTCAGCCCAGGCCCCACCGCCAGGAAAACAGCCGGTCGTGGTCAGTTTTCAGGAAACGGTTGACTCCTCCTAGGAGCCAACAATCATTGCCCCAACGAACCACACAACCGCTCGAAAGGCAGACAATCATGGCAACCTCGACCAACACCCAGGCCCCCGCCCCCAAGGCCGAGATCTTCGACCGGTCCACCGTCACTCGGACCTTCGCTCGTCTCAAGCACGAGGTCACGGAGCTGGTGAACGACGCCAGCCGTTCGCGTTCTTTCTACGCCGCCAGCAAGGAAGAGGCCATCGCCAAGCGTGACGCGGCCCTTGCGCTGCTGAGCCAGGCAGCCGAGAAGATCGACACGATCAAGAAGGACGGCAACTAGCCCGACCTTCTCCACAAACCGCAACGCCCCCGGTACCTAAACCGGGGGCGTTGCTTCGTTGCCGACCTACCAGTCAACTCTTACACCGAAGATCGTCTCGGCTCGATGAAGGAGATCAATTTCATAGCTCAGCGGTCTGCTGTAGGGAGCGTCCTCATGGCGGAGCAGAGCCAGGTGCTCTTCCATCACTCTGTCAGGATCAGCAAGGCTATAGGCGAACTCGTAGAGCGCCTCTTCGCAGTCATCCACTGTGTCGACTTCGCGCCAACTCAGGGGCTCATCATGGACAAGAACGCTAAGGACAATCTCGTTTGCTCGGAAGAACTCGATGACCTCAGCCTCAATTGGGGTTACGGCGCTCAATAGAAGTCACATCCTTCGGCTTGCCCACGAATCAGCGCGTCGACCACAAGGCCAGGATCAGCCAGGACCGCTTCGAACTCGGTCCGCAGCGCCTCCAGCGGTTCCAGTTCGGCGCCGTACGCGCAAAACATTCCAGCCTCAGAGTCGAAGTTAACTTGCTCAGTCAGCTCGGGCCAGAGATAGTTCACGAAGCTCTGCCAGAAGTAGCCGGTCATCTCCCAAGAACTGATCTCCAGATGGGCCCCGTCCACGGCTCGATCGATTTTTTCTAGTCCTCCGCTAAGTCCGAGAACCAGCGAGTAGCTGTCCTCATCGAAGGCGAGGAGCCCGGTATGCATTGTCTTATCCATCTTCATTCCAATCTGCCTAGGTAGGGAAAGGGGCATGGGCCAGCCGGCCCATGCCCCGATGCCCATGGTCAGGCGGCTTCCGCCGTGTTTGTCTCGTGCTGGCAGTACTGACCGTGAACCTGATGCCAGGTCGTTTCTCCCGCATCGAGGAAACCTTGGACCACCTTCGCCCGGTCCATGATCCGTTCGACCGTAAGAAAAATGGTTGCGCGGTATTTCAAGAAGCATTCCTTCGAGAAGGAGGTGTGAGCTAAGGCGAGCAGGTAGCCCGCGCCATCAACGGCCGCCGCGTCTGTAGTCGGCACCGGATTCATGTAGGAGTCGAGAAATGGGACGGGATCAAGCTCCCCTAGAAGGCGTTGCTCGTCGCAAAGAACGAGGTACGGTTCGAGCATTGGGGTGGCTACCTCGATCAGGACTGCCGCAACCGCGGAGTCGTAATCGACGCGGCCAGCTCGGAAGTCCGCGATGATGAGCTCCCCCCGGGCGATTGAGATCTCTTCCGGGTGAACCTGGATCAGTGCCCAGAGCCGTTGGCAGTCAGTGCCCCATGCCCACAGCTCGCGCCGATCGCTTTCGATCTGCGCCTTCTCCTCGGGGGTGAAACCTTCGAAGTTGAATTCTCTGATGCGTGTTGCGTTCGTACGGTTGTTGTTCTTCTTGTTGCGTGCTGCTTTTCCCATGGTGGGGTTCCTTTCAATAGGTGGTGGTCGGCGCTGGGCCAACCGCTTCGTTCTTCTTTGGGTCGGTCTGGCCGAAGCGCTGCCGATGTCTGTGGTGGCGAGTCGAAACCCGCTGATGAGCGCAGCCATTTGAGGCTGTTTTCGGGCTTTCCAGGTTCAGTTTTTAATGTGCAGACAGCGTGGCCCCGGTTCCTCGTTCCCTGAGCACTAGGTACTCAGTTCCTCCCCGGGGCGGCTTGTGAAATGACATTATGGAGCGCGAAATAGGCTCAGCAAGCCGGTCTCTGCGGGGTCCAGGGCACGCGGCTTTTTGCCCTCTCTCGCGCCGGAAACCTGGGGGCTTAAAGCTGAAACTGCACAAACTAAAAAATCCACGGCAGCCCAAATGTGTAGTCCCGGGCGTGTCGCGAAACAGAGGTACCGACGGGTTGGCCGGAGCGCGGAGACGCAGCCCCGAGGAGTGCCGGGCGGCATGATCCTGCGGGTTCCGCGTGAGCGTCGCGGAGTCAGGCAGCGACGACGAAGGCCGGGCACTCATGGAGTGCCCGGCCTTCGGTGCTCAGCCTCGCTTACTTACGCCACACGGGATCGATGCGGCATCGGAACTGGGCCTCGCCCTGTCGGCCCGCCTCGTCTTTCTTGATGACCACCATCTCAAGCTCGCCGCGCAGAGGTTCCCGCCTCGGACGAGATGAGGGTGGAGACGAGCAATCGCACGGATGGAGCAAGAGACGGGCTTAGATCTCCGCCTAGCAATTCTGGAGCCAGATTCCGTGACACAACCATGACACAAACAGCAGATTTGACACTAATTTTGTGTCAGGAATCCCGGCAGGATCCGCGTACATTCAACGATCTACTTAGAGAATCGAAACTCGACGACGTCGCCGTCGTGCATGACGTACTCTTTGCCCTCGATGCGCACCTTGCCGCGGGCCTTGGCCTCAGCCATCGAGCCGGCCTCGATGAGGTCGTCGAAGGAGACGATCTCGGCTTTGATGAAGCCCTTCTGGAAGTCGGTGTGGATGACGCCGGCGGCCTGCGGGGCCGTCCAGCCCTTGCCGATGGTCCAGGCGCGCGACTCCTTGGGGCCGGCGGTGAGGTAGGTCTGCAGGCCCAGGGTGTCGAAGCCGATGCGGGCGAGCTGGTCGAGGCCGGATTCCTCCTGGCCTGTGGAGGAGAGGAGCTCGGCGGCGTCTTCGGGGTCGAGGTCGATGAGCTCGGACTCGAGCTTGGCGTCGAGGAAGATGGCCTTGGCCGGTGCGACGAGTTCAGCGAGCGCGGCGAGGGCCGCGGCATCCCCGAGCACCCCTTCGTCGACGTTGAAGACGTAGATGAACGGCTTGGCGGTGAGCAGGCCGAGCTCGCGGATGGGCTCGATGTCGAACTTCGGCGCGCTCGACAGGGGCGCGCCAGAGTCGAGGATCTTCTGCGCCTCGAGGGCGGTCGCGAGCACGGCGGGCTCGATCCGCTTCGTCTTGACCTCCTTCTCGTAGCGCGCGATGGCCTTCTCGAGGGTCTGCAGGTCGGCGAGAATGAGCTCGGTGTTGATGGTCTCGAGGTCGCTCGCGGCATCCACCTTGCCGTCGACGTGCACGACGTCGGGGTCGCTGAAACCGCGCACGACCTGCGCGATGGCGTCGGCTTCGCGGATGTTCGCGAGGAACTTGTTGCCGAGGCCTTCGCCCTCGCTGGCGCCCTTGACGATGCCGGCGATGTCGACGAACGAGACCGGTGCGGGCAGCAGTTTCTCGCTGCCGTGGATCTCGGCCAGCGCGGCGAGGCGCGGGTCGGGCAGGTTCACGACGCCCACGTTCGGCTCGATGGTGGCGAACGGGTAGTTCGCCGCCAGCACCTGGTTCTTGGTGAGGGCGTTGAAGAGGGTGGACTTGCCCACGTTGGGCAGCCCGACGATTGCGATAGTTAGAGCCACGGAGGTCTATCGTACCCGGGCGGCCCCGGGCATCCGCTCGCCCGCCCCTGCGCGCTCAGCGAGACCGACACCTGCGGGCGAGACGGACAGGTACACCCGTCGGTCTCGCCCGCACCGGACCGTCTCGCCGCTGGGCGCCGCCGGGCGCGCCGCAGAGCGCCGCAGGCGCCTCGCCAGGCGGGCGCGGCTAGTTCTGGGGGAAGCCCAGGTTGATGCCGCCGTGGCTCGGGTCGAGCCAACGCGAGGTGATCGCCTTCTGGCGGGTGAAGAACGCGAAGCCGTCGGCGCCGTAGGCCTTCGCATCGCCGAAGATCGAGTCTTTGAACCCGCCGAACGAGTAGTACGAGACCGGCACGGGGATGGGCACGTTGATGCCGATCATCCCGACCTCCACCTCGTTCTGGAAGCGGCGGGCCGCTCCCCCGTCGTTGGTGAAGATCGCGGTGCCGTTGCCGTAGGGCGAGGCGTTGATCAGATCGACGCCGTCTTCGTAGGAGGCGACGCGCACGACCGAGAGAACGGGCCCGAAGATCTCGTCGGTGTACACCCGCGACGACGTCGGCACGTTGTCGATCAGCGTCGGGCCGAGCCAGAAGCCGTCGGCGGCCCCGTCGACCGTCACATCGCGCCCGTCGATCACGACGGAGGCCCCGTCGGCGGTCGCGATGTCGATGTAGGAGGCCACCTTGTCGCGGTGCACCTCGGTGACGAGCGGGCCCATGTCGCACGAGCGGCGGCCGTCGCCGACGACGAGCCCGTCGACCCGGGAGACGATCTTGGCGATGAGTTCGTCGGCGACAGGTTCCACGGCGACGACGACGGAGATGGCCATGCAGCGCTCGCCCGCCGAACCGAAGCCCGCGTTGACGGCGGCGTCGGCGACGAGTTCGAGGTCGGCATCGGGAAGCACCAGCATGTGGTTCTTCGCACCTCCCAGGGCCTGCACGCGCTTGCCGTTCTTCGTGCCCGTCTCGTAGACGTAGCGCGCGATCGGCGTCGAACCGACGAACGAGATCGACTTCACGTCGGGGCTCTCGAGCAGCCCGTCGACCGCCACCTTGTCGCCGTGCAGCACGTTCAGCACGCCGTCGGGCAGCCCCGCCTCGGTGAACAGCGCAGCGAGCCAGTTCGCTGCCGAGGGGTCTTTCTCGCTCGGCTTCAGCACGACGGTGTTGCCGGCCGCGATCGCGATCGGGAAGAACCACAGCGGCACCATCGCGGGAAAGTTGAAGGGGCTGATGATGCCCACGACGCCGAGCGGGCCGCGGGTGGAGTAGACGTCGATGCCCGTCGAGACGTTCTCGGAGTAGTCGCCCTTCAGCAGGTGCGGGAACCCGGTCGCCCACTCGACGACCTCGAGGCCGCGGGTGATCTCGCCCGCCGCGTCGGAGAGCACCTTGCCGTGCTCGGCGGTCAGGATCTCGGCGAGTTCGCCCTTGCGGGCCGCGAGCAGCTCGCGGAACGAGAAGAGGATCTGCTGGCGCCGGGTGAGGGAGGTGTCGCGCCACGCGGGGAAGGCCGCCGACGCCGCAGCGATCGCCGCATCGATCTCGGCCTGGTCGGCGAGGGCGACGTTCTTGGTCTGCACCCCCAGGGCGGGGTCGTACACCGGTGCGGTGCGCCCGCTCGTGCTCTCGACGAGCGATCCGTTGATGTAGTGGTTGACGACAGCGATGTCGGTGAGAACGTCTGACATGTGAGTCTCTTTCGGTTGCGTGTACTGAGAGTAGGGCATCGCCGGTTGTGCGGCTACCCGACGCGGTGCAGCGCCGATGTCGGAGGCCGGTGCGACACTGACGCCATGGAATCACTCGGTACCCTTCTCGTCTGCATCGCCCTCGCGCTGGTGCTCGGCGCGCTCGGGGGGTGGATGCTGCGGGGCCGCCGTTCGGCAGCCGAGAACGCCGCCCGGGCCGACGCCGACGCCGCCCTGCGCACCCGCGAGCTCGCCCCCCTGCTCGAGCTGCAGGGCCGCACCGCATCGGCGGAGGCGACGGCGCTCGCCCTGCGGCAGCAGCTGCGCGCGCAGGATGCCCAGTACCGCGAGCAGATCGGGCAGCAGGAGGGGCGCCTGGCCGAGTTCCAGGAGCGCCTCGCCGACGTGCAGCGCGCCGAGGCCGGCCGGCTCGAGAGCGACGGGCGCGTGCTGGTGGCGCTGAGTCCGGTGCAGGAGAGCCTGCGGCTGGTCCAGCAGAAGGTCACCGAGCTCGAGGAGCAGCGTCGCCAGCAGCACGGCGAGTTGAGCGAGCAGCTGCGGTCGGCGACGGAGGGCGAGGAGCGGCTGCGGGCGACGGCGGAGTCCCTGGCGTCGGCGCTCCGCTCCAACAGCACCCGTGGGGTGTGGGGCGAGACGCAGCTCCGCAACGTGGTGGAGGCGGCCGGCATGATCGACCGCGTCGACTTCGAGGTGCAGTCCAGCATCCGGAGCGATCGCGGGCACGGGCGGCCCGACATGGTGGTGCACCTGCCGGGCGGCAAGAACATCGCGGTCGACGCGAAGGTGCCGTTCACGGCGTACCTCGAGGCGAGCGCGATCGCGGTCACCGCGTCGGGGGCGGAGGGTGCGCGGCGCGAGGAGCTGCTGCGTGCGCACGTGAAGGCGGTGCGCGACCACATCAGCGCCCTCGGTTCGAAGGGCTACTGGGCCGGGCTCGACGCGTCGCCGGAGCTGGTGGTCGCGTTCATTCCGAGCGAGTCGCTGATCTCGACGGCGATGGAGGCCGACCCGGGCATCATGGACTTCGCGTTCTCGAAACGGGTGGCGCTGGTGTCACCGGTGACGCTCTGGTCGCTGCTGAAGACGGTCGCGTTCAGCTGGCAGCAGGATGTGCTGACGCACGAGGCGAAGACGCTCTTCGACCTCAGCAAGGAGCTGTACTCGCGGTTGGCGACGACCGCGACGCACATCGACAAGCTGGGCCGCACCATCGAGCGGAGCGTGAAGGACTACAACGCGTTCGTCGGATCGTTCGAGCGCCAGGTGTTCCCGACCGCGCGGCGCCTGAACGCGCTCGACGAGTCGGTGGTACTGAAGACGCTCGAGCCGATCGAGGAGACGGCGCGCACGGTGACGGCCTTCGAGCTGGTCGCCGAGCTCGACCTGACCGACGACCTGGCGAGCATCGACGACCCCAACCGCCTCATCTGACCCCTGCCGCCAAGTGGCTCGCTAGAGCCACTTCGCCGCAATGTGGTCCGCCGTAATGCGGCGGATGGTGCCCGAGTGCGAGCGCAGCACGAGGCTCTCCGTGCGGATGATCGGGCCCTTCCGACGCACGCCCTTCACGAGCCCGCCGTCGGTCACGCCGGTCGCCACGAAGAACGTGTTGTCGCTCGACACGAGGTCGTTCGCCTCGTAGACGTGGTCCATCAGGAGCCCCGCATCCAGCCCGCGCTGCTTCTCCGCCTCGTTGCCCGGCTTCAGGATGCCCTGGATGAACCCGCCGAGCGCCTTGATCGCACACGCCGTCACGATGCCCTCGGGGCTGCCGCCGACGCCGACGCACATGTCGGTTCGCGTCTCGTACCGCGCCGCGTTGATGCCCCCGGCCACATCGCCGTCGAGCATCAGCCGCGTTCCGGCGCCCGCTGCGCGGATCTCCTCGATCAGCTGCGCGTGCCGGGGCCGGTCGAGCACCGCGATCTTCATCTCGGAGACATCTTTCTTCTTCGCCTTCGCCAGCTCGCGGATGTTGTCACCGATCGACTGGCGGATGTCGACGACCCCGATTCCCTCGGGCCCCGTCACGATCTTGTCCATGTAGAACACCGACGACGCGTCGAGCATCGTGCCGCGGTCGGCGACCGCCATGACCGAGATGGCGTTCGGCCGACCGGCCGCCGTGAGCGACGTTCCGTCGATGGGGTCGACTGCGATGTCGCAGGCCGGCCCGCGCCCGTTCCCGACGTGCTCGCCGTTGAACAGCATCGGGGCCTTGTCCTTCTCGCCCTCGCCGATCACGACGACCCCGTCGAAGTTGACCGTTCCGAGCAGCGCGCGCATCGCATCAACCGCAGCCCCGTCGGCGGCGAGCTTGTCGCCCTTGCCGATGAACGGCCAGGCCCTGATGGCCGCAGCCTCCGTCGCCCTGACGAGTTCGAGGGCGAGGTTGCGGTCGGGGTGTTCGAGGTAGAGGGGAGGT
This sequence comes from Subtercola sp. Z020, assembly GCF_002931235.1. Taxonomy (GTDB): domain Bacteria; phylum Actinomycetota; class Actinomycetes; order Actinomycetales; family Microbacteriaceae; genus Subtercola. Next base: position 43,486 of record NZ_PSTT01000067.1, read on the forward strand.
GTTTCGGTGCTCACGATGGGTCCTTCTCGGCTCGGCTGCAGTTTCACTGGTCACTCCCAGAGTAGTGCTGACAACCCCTCCAGCCCGGGTGAGTGCTCTCTCGCTATGCTGGAACCCGCACATCATCGAAGGAGAGTCATGCCCATCGCAACGCCTGATCAGTACGCAGAGATGCTCGACAAAGCGAAGACGACGGGGTTCGCCTACCCGGCCGTGAACGTCTCCAGCTCGCAGACGCTGAACGCCGTTCTGCAGGGTCTCTCCGAGGCGGGCTCCGACGGCATCATCCAGGTCACGACGGGCGGCGCCGACTACTTCGCCGGCCAGAAGGCCCAGGCCGCCTCGGGCAGCGCCCGGGCATCCGGAGCCCTCGCCTTCGCCGCCTTCGCGCACGAGGTCGCCAAGAACTACCCCGTCACCGTGGCCCTGCACACCGACCACTGCCCCGAGAACGCCCTCCCCACCTTCGTGCTGCCGCTGATCGAGGCGAGCGAGGCGGAGGTCAAGGCCGGCCGCGAGCCGATCTTCCAGTCCCACATGTGGGACGGGTCGGCCATCGCCCTCGACAAGAACCTCGAGATCGCGCAGGACATCCTGAAGCGCACGCGCGCGATCAATGCCATCCTCGAGGTCGAGATCGGCGTCGTCGGCGGCGAGGAAGACGGCGTCAGCCACGACATCAACGAGCACCTCTACACGACGGTGTCGGATGCCCTGGCCACTGTCGAGGCGTTGGGCCTCGGCGAGAACGGGCGCTACATGGCCGCCCTGACCTTCGGCAACGTGCACGGCGTGTACAAGCCCGGCAATGTGAAGCTCCGCCCGGAGCTGCTGAAGGAGATCCAGGACGGGGTGTACGAGCAGTACGCCGCCGTGCTCGGCGACAACCACAAGCCGTTCGACCTGGTGTTCCACGGCGGTTCGGGTTCGAGCGACGCCGAGATCACCGAGGCCGTCGCGAACGGCGTGATCAAGATGAACATCGACACCGACACCCAGTACGCCTTCACCCGCTCGATCGCCGGCTCCATGTTCACCAACTACGAGGGTGTACTGAAGGTCGACGGCGAGGTCGGCAACAAGAAGATCTACGACCCGCGCGCCTGGGGCAAGATCGCCGAGACGGCCATGGCCGCGCGCGTCGTCGAGGCCACCCAGCAGCTCGGCTCCGCCGGCCACTCCGGCAAGTAGGGCAGCGCGTGCCGTCAGACGATCGTCCGAAGCCGCAGTACGGCGAACTCGCGCCCGAGGGGTGGGAGTGGAAGCCGCCGGCACCGCCGGAGGGGTCTGACGTACCCGTTCCCGACCAGGCCGCGCGCCCGGTGCCGGGCTACGGCGGGGACGCACCGGGCAGCGGCGCGGGTCGTGACGGGCGTGGCGAGGCTCCGTACCCGGGTGCGCCCGGCGGCAACGGGGCGCTCGGCCGCCCGTCGGCCCCGCACCGGGGCGACATCATCGCAACGAGCCTGCTGCTGTTCCTCAGCATCCTGTTCTCGGCGAGCATGGTGCCGGCCCTGTTCGACTTCACGACGGTGCTGCGGCAGGCCGCGGCGATGCAGGGCTACGAGGGCTTCAGCGCGTCGCCCAGCACGCAGACGGCCGGCTTCGTGGCCGGTGTCGCCACGATCATCCTGAACCTGGCCTCGATCGTCATCTCCGTGCGACGGGTGCAACGCCAGAAGCTCGCGTTCTTCGTGCCGATCGTCTTCGGGGTCGTGACCTTCGCGGTGTGGATCGGCGTGATCTCGTTCGCGTTCTTCAACGACCCCGGGTTCCTGCAGAGCGTCACCTCGACGCCGCGACCCTAGGCGGCCCCCCGCAGCGCCTTCAAGCGGCTCAGCACCACGGGCGCGGAGCGGTCGAGCACCCGCCCGCCGAGCCTGATGCCCAGCACGGCGAACACGGAGCCGAGCACCAGGCCGACAGCGAGTGTGATCCAGCCGATCAGTACCGAACCGGTGAGGAACGCCACGATCGCCAGCACGATCTCGGGCAGCACCAGCACGATCAGGATGCCCCACGTCGCGAACGAGCTGAGCGCCGTGGTGAACCCGGCCCCCGGTGCCGACTTGAACGGGTTGTCGCCGGCAGCCGGCACCGGAATGATGATTCGGGCCGACGAGACGCTCGTGAGCCCGAAGCCCGAGAGCAGGGCTCCGATCGTGAGCCCGAGTAGAACGGGCAGGTGCGGCCAGGCGTTCGCGATCGCGACACTGGCGACGGTGAGCGCGAGCACCAGCGGAACGGCGAACACGGCGAGGGCTGCGACGCGGCCCAGCCGGTCATCCCTCCCCCGCACCCCGTCGGCGACGTGGGTCGCGAACGCCGTGCCGTCGTAGGAGATGTCGGCCAGCGTGGCCAGCGCCAGCAGGAACGCCACGATCGGCCCGGTGAAGGTGAGCAGGGTGAGCGAACCCATGTTGTTCGAGTAGAACCAGAGCAGCACGGGCACGAGCGGCACGATGATGAGCTGGCGGGCGTAGCGCGGGTCACGGCGCCAGTACGTCAGGCACCGCGCGGCCACGGCACCGGCCGGGGTCGCCGGGAAGATGCCGAACAGGCCGATCTTGCCCCGGGCGACGCGCTTCGAGGCGGCCGCGTGCGGCGAGACGAGCGCTGCGGCGAGGCTCCGGCGCCAGATCAGCACCAGCAGGGCGAGTGTCACGAGCGCGATGACGAACTTCAGACCGGCTGCGGCCGCATCACCCGCCGCGAGGTCGGCGGGAACGCTCCACGCGGCGCCGAGCGGCGTCCAGCTGAGGCTCCGTGCGATGCCCGGCAGCGCGTCGGCCGACGTGCGCACGCTCTGCGTGAGACCGACGATGATCGGCCCCAGCAGAATGAGCGGAATGAAGATCAGGATGCTGCTGACCTCCCTGAACCGTCGCTGCGACTGCAGGCTCACGCTGAGCGCGGCCACCATCCGCGACCCGACCACGCAGGTGAGCACGGCGAGCGCGGCGCAGACGATCGCGGCCACGGCGGCGAGCGGCGAGCGGATCCACGTCGCGACCGCCGCGAGCGCAGCGATCGACGTGATGATGCCGGCGACGCCGAGCACACCGGCGACCGTCAGCCCGATCATCAGCTTCGACAGGGGCAGGGGGAACTGGGCGAGCCTCGCCGGGTCGAGCGTCTGGTCGATGCCCGACGTGATCAGGGGAATGACGATCCAGCCGAGGATCACGCCCGAGCCCGCGAGCACGATGATGGTCGCCGCGAGCTCCTGCGGCGCGAAGGCGAGGGCGATGAGCCCCACGACGACCAGGCCGAGCACGACCAGGCCGTAGAGCGCCCCGATGATCGTGGCGACCAGCTGCCAGGTGCTCCGGCGGAGGGAGTTCCGCAGAACGAGAAAACGCAGTTTCAGGAGTGTCGCAACCATGCCGGCCCCTCTGCGTGGTGACGGCCGCCGACGAGTTCGACGAAGCGGTCTTCGAGCGACGACTCGCCGCGCACCTCGTCGACGGTTCCGGATGCCAGCACCCGGCCCGCTGAGACGACAGCGACGTGGTCGCACATGCGCTGCACCAGGTCCATCACGTGGCTCGACACGATGACGGTGCCACCGCCGGCCACGTACTCGGTCAGCATGTCGCGGATGTTCGCCGCCGAGACCGGATCCACCGACTCGAACGGCTCATCGAGCACGAGCAGCTTCGGCGCGTGCACCAGGGCGCAGGCCAGGGCGATCTTCTTCGTCATGCCGGCGGAGTAGTCGACGACCAGCGTTCCCGCGGCGCCCTCGAGGTCGAGCAGCTTCAGCAGGTCGGCGACACGCTCGGCGACGGTGTCGCGCGACATCCCGAACAGCAGTCCGTTGTAGGTGACGAGCTGCTCACCGGTGAGCCGGTCGAAGAGTTTGACCCCGTCGGAGAGGTTGCCGACGAGCTGCTTGGCTTCGAGCGGGCGCTGCCACATGTCGATGCCGTGCACGAACGACTGCCCGGCATCCGGTTGCAACAGGCCCGTCGCCATCGAGAGCGTCGTCGTCTTGCCGGCACCGTTCGGGCCGACGAGGCCGTAGAACGACCCGGTCGGAACGGTGAGGCTGAGCGCTTCGACAGCGACTTTGTCGCCGAATCGCTTGGTGAGCCCCCGAAGTTCGAGGGCGGTGACCGCGTGGTCAGACGTCATGGAGATCCCCTTCTCGTTGCCACCCATCGTAAAGGAGGCCCCGAGAGGGGGATGCACGGCTCAGCTTCGACGACCGCCGAGGGCCCGGGCATCCTGAGCACCCGTCGAACTCTGGCGGAGCTCTTTGGGCAGCGAGAAGATCAGGTCTTCTTCGGCCGTCTGCACGGTCTCGATGTCGCCGTACCCGGCGCCGGCGAGGTCGTCGAGCAGCTCCTGCACGAGCACTTCGGGAACGGATGCCCCTGACGTGACGCCGACCGTGTTCACACCGTCGAGCCACTCCTGCTTGACCTCGTGCGCGTAGTCGACGCGGTAGGCGGCCTTCGCCCCGTACTCCAGCGCGACCTCGACGAGGCGCACGGAGTTCGACGAGTTCGCCGAGCCGACCACGATCACGAGGTCGCTGCCCGCCGCGACCTTCTTGATCGCGACCTGGCGGTTCTGGGTGGCGTAGCAGATGTCGTCGCTCGGCGGATCCTGCAGGTTCGGAAAGCGGGCCCGCAGGCGGCGAACCGTCTCCATGGTCTCGTCGACGCTCAGCGTGGTCTGGCTGAGCCACACGACGCGGTCGGGGTCGCGCACCGTGATCGTGTCGGCCTCGTCGGGGCTCCCGACGAGCGTGGTGTGCTCGGGTGCCTCACCCGCCGTGCCCTCGACCTCTTCGTGGCCCTCGTGGCCGATCAGCAGGATCTCGAAGTCGTCGCGGGCGAAACGCACGGCCTCGCGGTGCACTTTCGTCACGAGCGGGCAGGTGGCGTCGATGGCCTGCAGGCCGCGGTCGGCCGCACCCTGCACGACCGCCGGCGAGACGCCGTGGGCGCTGAAGACGACGTGGGCGCCGCTCGGCACCTCGTCGACCTCCTCGACGAAGATCGCGCCCTGCTTCTCGAGGGTCGAGACGACGTGCACGTTGTGCACGATCTGCTTGCGCACGTAGACGGGCGCTCCGTACCGCTCGAGGGCCTTCTCGACGGCCACCACAGCGCGGTCGACGCCGGCGCAGTAGCCTCTCGGGGCCGCGAGCAGTACCCGTTTCTCACCGATGACGGGGGTATCCTTTAGCCTGTTGCGTACGCCGGGGATTCTCGGCATCGGCAGACTGACGGTTGCGTTGCTCACCTGATGATTCTACGTGCAGGAGGTGTGGGCTTGGCCGTTGCGTTCGACTCTGCGCCCGGCGCGCCCGGTTCCACAGCCGATGGTCAGGCACAGGCGCCCGCCGGGCCGCCCGGTTCAGCACCGCCGACCCTCGAGAACCCCTGGCCGGTCTCGGTCTTCTCCAGCAAGATCAAGGCCTACATCGACCGGCTCGGCACGGCCTGGGTCGAGGGCGAGATCACCCAGTGGGGCGTGAGCGGCGGCAACGTCTACGGCAAGCTGCGCGATCTCACCGACGACGCCACGGTGGGCTTCACCGTCTGGTCGTCTGTGCGCGGCAGGCTCCCCGACGACCTGAAGCAGGGCGACCGCGTACTCGCGCTGGTGAAGCCGAACTACTGGCTGAAGGCCGGTTCGCTCTCGATGCAGGTCTTCGACATGCGGCACGTCGGGCTCGGCGACATGCTCGAACGCCTCGAACGCCTGCGGGCGCAGCTGGCGTCGGAGGGGCTGTTCGACGCGTCGCGCAAGAAGCCGCTGCCGTTCCTGCCGGGCTGCATCGGCCTCATCACCGGGAAAGACAGCGACGCCGAGAAGGACGTGCTGCGGAACGCCCAGTTGCGCTGGCCGTCGGTCTCGTTCCGGGTGGTGCACGCGGCCGTGCAGGGCGACAGGGTGCCGCGCGAGGTGTCGGCGGCGATCGCCCGGCTCGACGCCGACCCCGACGTCGACGTGATCATCGTGGCGCGCGGCGGCGGCGACTTCCAGAACCTGATGGGCTTCAGCGACGAGAGCGTGCTGCGGGCCGCCGCCGCGTGCCAGACACCGCTCGTGTCGGCGATCGGGCACGAGGCCGACAGGCCGCTGCTCGACGAGGTCGCCGACCTGCGGGCATCCACCCCCACCGACGCGGCGAAGCGCGTGGTTCCGGATGTCGCAGAAGAACTGAACCGGGTCGAGCAGCTGCGCGCCCGGCTCTCGCTCAGGGTCACCGCGTTCGTGCGACACGAGATCGACCGCGTCGAACAGGTGCGGTCGCGGCCCGCCCTCGCCCAGGCATCGTGGATCGTCGACTCCCGGGCCGAAGACCTCACCCGCTACGTGGCGCGCGGGGTCGAACTGCTGCACCGGGTGCTCGAACGGGCCGGCAGCAGCACGACGGAGTTGCGCGGGCGGCTCCGGGCGCTCTCGCCGCAGAGCACCCTCGACCGCGGGTATGCCATCGTGCAGGCGCCCGACGGCGGCATCGTGCGGCGGCCGGTGGATGCCCCTGTCGACTCCTCCCTCACAATCACCCTCGCCGAGGGAACACTCACAGCCCGCTCCGAGGGCGAGCTGCCCGACCCGGCTCGCGGATAGGATTGAGGGCATGCCGACCACCCCTGCCGAAACGAGCGAGCTGAGCTACGAAGAGGCGCGCGACGAACTCGTGCGCGTCGTCGCAGAGCTCGAACGCGGCGCCGCCACGCTCGAGCAGTCGCTCGCGCTCTGGGAGCGGGGCGAGGCACTGGCCGCGCGCTGCGAGGAGTGGCTGATCGGTGCGAAGACGCGGCTCGACGCCGCCCGGGCGTCGGCGGGTTCGCCGGGCCCTGCGGCGGGTTCGCCGGGCGCTGGGGCGGGTTCGCCCGCGCAGAAGGCGGAGTAGCCCGTGGCCCAGAAACCGCCGCGTGTCGTCGCCGAACTCGGTCGCCCCGAGACCTTCGAAGAGACGGCCGCCCGCAAGGCCGAGCAGTCGCGCAAGTACCGCGCGAACAAGACCATCAACAACCTCTGGCTCTCGCTCATCGTCTGCGTCGCGGTCGTCATCGTGATCGTGCTGCTGGTTCCCCGCAACGACGAGTCGCAGCTGCAGTCGATCGACTACCGCTCGGTCGCCACCAGCGCCCAGGCCTCCCTGCCGGTGCCGGTCGCCGTGCCCGACCTGCCCGACGACTGGTCGTCGAACGCCGCAGAGATCCGTTCGGGCTCCGACGGGGTCGCGTACTGGTACATCGGGTTGCTGACGCCGTCGAACACCTTCGTCGCGCTGCAGCAGGGCGTCGACGCGAACGAGAGCTGGGTGGCCGACCAGGTGCACGACACGGCCGCGACGTCGACGATCACGGTCGACGGCATCCAGTGGACCGTCTACGACAACCGCACGACCTCCGCCGATGTCGGCAACGCGAAGTACGCCCTGACCACGACATCCGGCGAGAGCACCTACGTTCTCCTCGGCACCGCCGACGACGCCGACTTCGAGAAGGTCGCCTCTTCGATCAGCACCAACGTCACCGCCCAATCCGCCACAGGAGCCGCCGCACCGTGAGCACAACCGACACCAGCCCCACTCCGACTCCCGCGCAGACCTGGGCCGAGCTGCAGGCGGGCAACGAACGCTTCGTCGCGGGCGAGCCCCAGCATCCCCGCCAGGATGTCGACGTGCGCCACCGGCTCGCCGCCCTGCAGACACCGAGCACCGCCCTCTTCGGCTGCAGCGACTCGAGGCTCGCCGCCGAGATCATCTTCGACCAGGGCCTCGGCGACCTCTTCGTCGTGCGGAACGCCGGCCAGGTCATCTCCGAGTCGGTCGTCGGCAGCCTCGAGTACGCCGTCGGTGTGCTCGGCGTGCAGCTGATCGTGGTGCTCGGGCACGACGAGTGCGGGGCCGTGCGGGCCGCGATCGATTCCGAGGCTCCGGATGCCCAGCCCCTCCCGCCCCACATCGCCAACCTGATCGCGCCCATCGTTCCCGCCGTGCAGCGCGTGGTGGCCGAGGCGGCGCGCGCCGGCGAGGCGAGCGACATCGGCTCTGTCGACGCCCACCAGGTGGGCAAGTACCACCTCGAAGACACCATCGCCGAGCTGCTGCAGTCGTCGGAGATGATCGCCGAGGCGATCGCCGACGGCCGCCTCGCCATCGTCGGGGCGAACTACCGGCTCTCAGAGGGCCGGGCCGAGCCCGACGTCGTCATCGGCACCGTCTGACCCCACTGCCCGACCGCACTGTCCATCGTTCTGCGACCTGCGTGCCACGAACTGCTCTGCACGTGCCGCAACCCGCGACGAATCCCGCGCTGCCGACCGGCGACGCGATCTATCGAAAGGAAGACCACGAAGTGGTGGAGAACTCATCCGACACCGAATACCGCATCGAGCACGACACCATGGGCGAGGTGCGGGTTCCCGCAACCGCCCTGTACGGCGCACAGACCCAGCGGGCCGTCGAGAACTTCCCGGTCTCGGGTGACGTGCTCGAGCCCGCGCAGATCGCGGCGCTCGCCCGCATCAAGAAGGCGGCCGCCCTCGCCAACGCCCGCCTCGGGGTGCTCGACGAGTCCATCGCGAACGCCATCGCGTCGGCCGCCGACGAGGTCGTCTCCGGTGTGCACGGTGACCAGTTCCCGATCGACATCTACCAGACCGGCAGCGGCACGTCGACGAACATGAACATGAACGAGGTGCTCGCCTCCCTGGCCTCCGAGCGTCTCGGCTCGAAGGTGCACCCGAACGATCACGTCAACGCGTCGCAGTCCTCGAACGACGTCTTCCCGACCTCCGTGCACGTCGCGGTCACCGCCGCGCTCATTTACGACCTGGTGCCGTCCCTCTCGCACCTCGCCGAGGCTCTCGAAGAGAAGGCCACCCTCTGGGCGACCGCCGTGAAGTCCGGTCGCACCCACCTGATGGATGCGACCCCCGTCACCCTCGGCCAGGAGTTCGGTGGCTACGCGTCGCAGGTGCGGCTCGGCATCGAGCGCGTCGAGGGCACGCTGAAGCACGTGGCCGAGGTACCGCTCGGCGGCACTGCCGTCGGCACCGGCATCAACACGCCCGCCGGCTTCCCGCAGCTGGTGATCCAGCTGCTCGCCGACGAGACCGAGCTGCCGATCACCGAGGCGCGCGACCACTTCGAGGCGCAGGGTGCCCGCGACTCGCTGGTGGAGGCATCCGGAGCCCTCCGCGTGCTCGCCGTGAGCCTCACGAAGATCTGCAACGACCTGCGCTGGATGGGCTCCGGCCCGAACACCGGGCTCGGCGAGCTGCACATCCCCGACCTGCAGCCGGGCTCGTCGATCATGCCCGGCAAGGTCAACCCGGTCATCCCGGAGGCCGTTCTGCAGGTCTGCTCGCGGGTCATCGGCAACGACGCGACAATCGCCTGGTCGGGTGCGTCGGGAGCGTTCGAGCTGAACGTGGCCATCCCGGTGATGGGCACCGCGCTGCTGGAGTCGATCCGGCTGCTCTCGACGTCGTCGGTGCTGCTGGCCGACAAGACGGTCGCGGGCCTCGAGGCGAACCTCGAGCGCGCTCGTGCGCTGGCCGAGTCGTCGCCGTCGATCGTCACGCCTCTGAACCGCATCATCGGGTACGAGGCGGCGGCGAAGATCGCGAAGCACTCCGTGGCCAAGGGCCTGACGGTGCGCGAAGCGGTCATCGACCTCGGCTTCGTCGAGCGCGGCGAGGTCACCCTCGAGCAGCTCGACACCGCGCTCGACGTGCTGTCGATGACGCGGCCCCCGCAGCCGAAGGCGTAGCCGGGCCGGGCGCCCGGCGTCGCACGAGAATTCGAAGGAGCAGCTGTGAGTGAGAAGAACTGGTCGGGGAACGTCGCCTACGGGGAGTCCTCTCTGCAGCGACCCCGCACGCTCGACGAGCTGCAAGAGGTGGTGGGCCGCGCGACGAGTGTTCGGGCGCTCGGCTCACGGCACTCCTTCAACACGATCGCCGCGACATCCGGAACCCTGATCTCGCTCGACCGGCTCGACTCCCCGATCGAGATCGACTCGGCGTCGATGTCGGTGCGGGTCGGGGCGGGCGTGCGGTACGGCGAACTGGGAGCGCACCTGCAGCAGCACGGCTTCGCCCTCGCGAACCTCGCTTCGCTACCGCACATTTCGGTCGCCGGGGCCACCGCGACGGCCACCCACGGTTCGGGTGACCGCAACGGCAACCTCGCCACCTCGGTGCGGTCGCTGACGGTGGTGCAGGCCGACGGGTCGCTCATCGAGGTCTCGCGCGGCGACGCCGACTTCGACGGCTACGTCGTCGGGCTCGGTGCGCTCGGCATCATCACCGCGCTGACGCTCGACATCGAGCCGACCTTCGACGTGGCGGTGTCGGTGTTCGAGCACCTGCCGTGGAGCGCCCTCGACGACCACTTCGACGAGATCACCTCGGCGGCCTACAGCGTCAGCCTGTTCACGAACTGGGTGAACGACGCGGTCGACCAGGTCTGGCTGAAGCAGCGCGTCGGGCGCCATGCGGCGCTCGGTGCGGGGGCGGGTGCGGATGCCGGCTCTGCCGGAGGTGCGAGTGCTGATGCCGGCTCTGCCGACGCCGGTGCCGGTGCTGATGCTGTCGGCGACTTCTTCGGCGCGCGGCCGTCGAGCGTGCCGCTGCATCCGCTTCCGGATGTCGCGGCCGACGCCTGCACCGACCAGCTCGGCGTTCCCGGGGCCTGGATCGACCGACTGCCGCACTTCCGGCTCGACTTCACCCCCTCGAAGGGAGACGAACTGCAGTCGGAGTACCTCATCCCGCGCGAGCACGCCCTCGCCGCCATCGACGCCCTGCGTGCGCTCGGGCACCGGATCGCGCCGCTCCTCTTCGTCTCCGAGATCCGCACCATCGCGGCAGACCCGTTCTGGCTGAGCACCGCCTCTGGCCGGGACTCCGTCGCCCTGCACTTCACCTGGAAGCCGCAGCAGCCCGACGTCGAGGCGCTCCTCCCCGACCTCGAACGCGCCCTCGCACCGTTCGGCGCCCGCCCGCACTGGGGCAAGGTCTTCGCCACCGACGCCGCCGCGCTCGCCCCCCTCTACGACCGCCTCCCCGACTTCGTGCGCCTCGCCGACCGCGTCGACCCCACCGGCACCTTCCGCAACCCCTTCCTGCGCGCCACCCTCTTCGGCGCCTGACCCGCCCGGTCGCGCCCCCGGGGAGCCTGTCCTGCGTCTGGGCCGGTACCCATGGCGACCGACGACGGCCGACAGGACACTCTTCAGCCGATCCGGACCCGCATCCGCGGCGGATGGTCTCGGCGGTTTCCTGAGGCACGTCGCGTCACCGAAGGCATCGGATCTCGAGGGGCTTGGCTTGACGGCCTGCGTGTGGGCTGGGAGGGTAGGAGACGAGCCTAAGAGGCCAGCACTGGGGGAAACGGAACATGAAGAATATCGACAATCGCGTGCCATCGAGCCCGAGAAGCAGACGACGGAGACGCCAACTCACCGGGCGCGTGGCCGCCGTGGTGATGGCCGGCTCTCTGCTCGCGGGCGGCTCCCTGGTCTCGGCAAGCGCGGCCTCCGCCTCTGACGCTCCGAGCTCCGGCACGAGGTCGAGCGCGAGCGCCACGCCCGCGCCGAGCTCAACGCCCACCCCCGCTCCGAGCGCAACGTCCGCGCCGACTCCCGCCCCCGTTCCAGCTCCGACAGCCTCCCCCAAGCCCAGTGCCACTATTGCACCCACGGCCAAACCAGCACCCACGTCGACTCCAGCACCCGTGCCAGCACCGGCATCCACATCCACTCCGGCGGCCGCGCCTACGTCAGCACCCGCGCCCTCCGCCCAAGCGGCCCCGGCCGCCGACCCCGGCCCCTACACCTTCACCGCAGCGCCGGTACCCACGGTTTCGGGCACCGCCCGCGTCGGGCTCACCCTCACGGCCACTATCGGTCAGTGGTCGCCCAGCATCGACGGTGCCAACGGCAGCTACTGGAGCGCCGACGGGGCGAGGATCGATCGAGCCGATTATTCCAGCACCCTCGTGCTCACCGCCGCCGAGGAGGGCAAGAGGATCACCTTCACGGTCTACTCGACAAAGCCCGGATACGAGCGACTGGAGCGCACCAGCGTTCCAACAGGCGCCGTTCAGACGGGAGCCTCGGTCGTGAAGGCGAACGCCGTGTCGATTCTCGGGCAGGCCCTGGTCGGCAACACCCTGTACGCCACCACCGGAACATGGTCTCCCTCACCGGTCACTTTCACCTACCAGTGGTCGGTCGGGGGCAAGGTCGTCGCCGGAGCAACGAGCAACAGCTACCAGCTCGCGCCAGCGGATGCCGGCAAGCGGGTAACCGTCTCGGTCACTGGCTCCTACCCGGGCGCCACCCCTGCCACCCGCATCGGGGTGCTCGCAGGCAGCGTCGCTGCTTTCGGTTCCATTGCCGGAACCGTGCACTCCTCTGTTGCACCATTCCGGCCGATCGCGAGCGGAAACGTCACACTCTGGCCGAGCGACACCGGCGAGTCGACGGAACCACTTGGCTTCGCGGACATCGTGGATGGAAAGTACGCCTTCGGTGACGTCATCCCCGGCCTGTACACGCTGGAGTTCTACGATGACGCGACCGGGCAGAGCGCCTTCCTCGGAGGAGGCAATCAGTACAGCGGATCCAGCGCTCTGACCGTTTCTTCCGGCCGCCAGACAACGAAGGACTTCACATACTCGGGCGTCGGTTCCATCTCAGGCACACTGACTCTTGCTGGCCCGCCCGCAGCATCCGGCACCACCTTCGAGGTCTACGCATCCTCGGCGAAGGGACGCGGTTACAGCTCTGTGGCTGCCGACGGAACCTTCAGCATCGGCAATCTGCCAGCCGGTTCCTACACCCTCTCGGCCACCGCCTTCGCCTACCCGTCGGACATCTACGGGACCCAGGCTTACGCAGTCGGGTCGAAGTCGGCTCCGGCCCGCGTCACTGTCGTGGTCGGGCGAGCGGTCAGCGGAATCTCGTTCGTGATGACGCCGGCAGCCGCTCTATCGGGTGTGATCACCGACGCCAGCACAGGCCAGCCCGTCGCCGGCGCAAGCGTACAGCTGTATTCAACGAGTACCGACAACGGGGGATTCTTCGGCTCGGTCGAGACCGGTTCAGACGGTACCTTCGCCCTCAGGGGCCTCCGGGAGGGAACGTACAAGGTCTTCGTCAAGGCTCCGGGTGATTCGGGTCTCGCCTCTACGTGGATCGGCGGGACGACCTCTGGTTCCGCCCGCACGTTCACACTGAAAGACGGTGTCTCGTTCAGCGGTCTGAGGGCGGCCCTGCCGGCTGAGTCGGTTCTGACCGGGGTCATCATCGCCCAGGACACCGGCTTGCCGATCAAGAGCGACTACATCCTGTATCCGCTCGACGACCCGTTCAGCGCGGTTCAGGCCCGGTACGGCGCGACGGATGCTCAGGGGCGCCTGAGCATCAGCGGACTCCCCGCAGGCCAGTACTCGATTCAGGTGCACCCGCAGGCCGGTGGTTACCCCGACCAGGTGTGGGGACAGGACACCCCTGAGGGCACACGAGTCATCACACTCACCTCTGGGAAAATTACGGACATCCGCGTGGTGGCTTTGAAACAGTTCTAGAGACCGCGTGTCGTCAGGCGCCCGCCCAGCTACTCCCGAAAGGGAGCGCGGGCGGGCGTTCGGCTTGTGCGGAACCTCGATCCGGGGTTCCGTCACGGCAATCTTCCCTGCCTGTGCTCTCCGGGCGAGTATCAGGGCGGCGGGAGGAGGAGGGCGGCGACCACCGCGGCCCAGAAGCCGAGCAGCAGGAAGGGGCCGAGGGGGATGCCGCGAGCGCCGTGGTGGCGGGCGCGGGCGAGCAGCAGCACGGCGACGAGGCCCGCAGTGAGCGCTGCGGTGCTGCCGGCGAGCGCATAGAGCGCGAGCGACGCCGAGGCGAGGGGCGCCAGCGCCGCCGCGAGGAGCACGGCCAGCTTGACATCGCCCGAGGCGAGGGCGCCGGCCACGCGGAACGTCGCGAACACCAGAAGGGTCACGCCCGCCACGAGCGCGGTGCCTGCAGCGTCGGTGTGCGCCAGAAGCGCCGCGGCCGCCGCGCACACGGCGACGACACCGATGCCGGGGAGCACGATGAGGTTGGGCAGACGACGGTGGCGCACGTCGAAGACGACGAGGAACGGAGTGGCGACCGCCACGTACATCACCGGCACGAGCACCAGCACGGTGGGCCACAGGGATGGCGGGTCGGATGCGCTCAGCCGCACAGGCGCCGCTGCGGCAGGGAGCGTGGCGAGCAGTGGCGCGAACAGACGCGCGAACAAGGGGAAGAGAACGAGGTGGAGATCGACGTGCATCCGGAGACCGTAGAGGAAAGGGCCGGGTGCCCGTGGACGTTATCCACAGGCCACCCGGCCCCGAAGTGACGGCCCCCGGAGATCTGGCCCCGGCCGGCCTGGCCACCCCCCCTACGTCAGCTCGTTCGACTCCAGCATCTCGGTCACCAGCGCCGCGATCGCCGAGCGCTCCGAGCGCGTCAGCGTGATGTGACCGAACAGCGGATGCCCCTTCAGCGTCTCGATCACCGAGGCGACACCGTCGTGGCGGCCGACGCGCAGGTTGTCGCGCTGCGCGACATCGTGCGTCAGCACCACGCGCGAGTTCTGGCCGATGCGTGAGAGAACGGTCAGCAGAACGTTCCGTTCGAGAGACTGCGCCTCGTCGACGATCACGAATGCGTCGTGCAGCGAGCGACCGCGGATGTGGGTGAGCGGCAGCACCTCGAGAATGCCCCGCTCCACCACCTCGTCGAGCACGTTCTGCGACACGAGCGAACCGAGCGTGTCGAACACGGCCTGCGCCCACGGGTTCATCTTCTCGCTGGCGTCGCCCGGCAGAAAGCCGAGCTCCTGGCCGCCCACCGCGTACAGCGGCCGGAACACCATGATCTTCTTGTGCTGCTGCTTCTCGAGCACCGCTTCGAGCCCGGCGCAGAGGGCCAGAGCGGACTTCCCCGTACCGGCTCGACCCCCGAGCGAGATGATGCCGACCTCGGGGTCGAGCAGCATGTCGATCGCTACGCGCTGCTCGGCTGAGCGCCCGTGCAGCCCGAAGACGTCGCGGTCACCACGCACCAGCTGGAAGGACTGCTTGCCGTTCACTCGCCCGAGCGCCGATCCACGATCCGAATGGATGACGAGGCCCGTGTTGATCGGCATGTTCGACACCAGCGGGGTCTCCATGCCGTCGTGGTCCCAGAGCTTCGACATCTCCGACGCGCTGAGCGTGATGCTGTCGATGCCCGTCCATCCGGAGTCGACGGCCAGCTCGGCGCGGTACTCCTCGGCCGCCAGCCCGATCGAGGCGGCCTTGACGCGGAGCGGCAGGTCCTTCGACACGACCGTCACGTCGAGGCCGTCGTTCGAGAGGTTGAGGGCGACGGCGAGGATGCGCGAGTCGTTGTCCTGCAGCTGCAGGCCCGACGGCAACACCGACATGTTCGAGTGGTTCAGCTCGACGCGGAGGCTGCCGCCGGCGTCGCCGACCGCGATCGGGAAGTCGAGTCGCTCGTGCAGCACCCGCAGCTCGTCGAGGTTGCGGAGGGCCTGGCGGGCGAAGTAGCCGATCTCCGGGTCGTTCCGCTTGGATTCGAGTTCGGAGATGACCACGACCGGGAGCACCACCGGATGCTCGGCGAACCGGAAGATCGCCTTCGGGTCGCTCAGCAGTACCGACGTGTCGAGCACATACGTGCGCTCGGCCGTCTTCTGGCTGCGGATCTCGGACTTCTCGAGTTTCTGATCGGGCACAAGTACTCCAACCCCGGGCGGCTTTTACTCGCCCGGATCTCTTCCGGCGAAGCGGCCCCCGAGTCTCTTTCAAGACCTGGAATTGGTATCGAAACGTACTTATGTGGCCGCTTCGATCAGGTGCCATACCTGATGCGATCAACATAAGCCGGGAGGGTGTGCCGACACGAATCGACACACCCTCCCGGACATTAACGTTGTGTTACGACGAAGAAGACGACGTCTTCGCCTTCACGTCGTCGGCCACGTCGTCCGCCTTGGCGGCGGCCTTGTCAGACAGCTCGTCCGCCTTGTCGGCAGCCTTGCCGGCCAACTCTTCGGTCTTGTCGGCGACGTCGCCCGCGACATCCTCGGCCTTGTCGGCCACGTCGTCTGCCGTGCCGCGCACCTTGGCCGCGGCATCCTTGATCACGCCGGGAGCCGCCTTGGCCGCGTCGGCCAGCTTCTCCTGCACGATCGGGGCCTTCTCGGCGACGAAGTTCTCGGCGTTGTGCACGGCCTTCTGCACCTGGGGCTGGTTCCAGGCGGCTTCGGCCTTCGACTTGATCTGTTCGTAGCGCCTGCGACCG
This sequence comes from Subtercola sp. Z020, assembly GCF_002931235.1. Lineage (GTDB taxonomy): Bacteria > Actinomycetota > Actinomycetes > Actinomycetales > Microbacteriaceae > Subtercola. The sequence continues at coordinate 59,817 of NZ_PSTT01000067.1, forward strand.
GCAGCAGAACCGGCGACATAACCGACGGCCAACCCGATCCCCAGCAGAATCTTGCCTTTCATGCGTTCTCCCTCGCTCGTGGTGAAGCCCAGCCTAGTCAGCCCCCGAACCGCGAGTCAGCCCGAAGCGCGAGTCAGCCTCCGAAGCGCCGGTGGCGCCGCGAGAAGTCGCGCAACGCCCGCAAGAAGTCGACCTGGCGAATGTCAGGCCCCAGCGCCTCCATGAAGTAGAACTCACTGTGCGCACTCTGCCAGAGCATGAAGTCGCTCAGTCGCTGCTCCCCCGAGGTGCGGATGACCAGATCGGGGTCGGGCTGCCCACCCGTGTAGAGGTGCGCACCGATCAGCTCCTCGTCGAGGTTGGCGGCGAGCTCGGCGAGTGTGTGCCCAGCGTTCTGGTGGCTCCGGATGATGGACTGCACGGCATCCGCGATCTCACTGCGACCGCCGTAGCCGACCGCGAGGTTGACGTGGAGGCCCGGATGCCCGGCGGTGCGCCGCTCGGCGTCGGACAGGGCATCCACCAACCGTTCGGGAAGTCCCTCGTTGCTGCCGACGTGTTTGATGCGCCAGTCACGGTAGTTCGAGAGCTCTTCTGCCAATTGGGCGATGATCTCGATGAGTTCGGAGAGTTCGGCTTCGCTGCGGCTCGAGAGGTTGTCGGTCGAGAGCAGATAGAGGGTCGCGACTTTGATGCCGAGGTCGTCGCACCACTCCAGGAACTCGCGCACCTTCACGGCACCCGCGCGGTGTCCGTGGGCGGCGGTCTCGAGCAGATTCTGCTTCGCCCACCGGCGGTTGCCGTCGATGATCATCGCGACGTGGTGCGGCAGATTGCCCTCGTCGAGCTCCCGGCGGAGGCGCTTCTGGTAGAGCCCGTAGAGCAGGCCTCGCCCCGGGGTCTCCTGCCGTTTTCGCACGAGGTAACGCTACCCTCCGCGTGCCGAAACTCCCAGCGGACGCCGGGCGCGCCCCCAGTAGTGTGGGCTCATGCCCGTTCAGCCCGATTCGTCCCTCACCGACGACGGTGCACCGCTGCCCCATCTGCCACTCCTCGACGACGCGGCGGTGACGCCCGCCGACGAGGTCAAGCCCACCTGGCGGGGCTGGATCCACGCGGGCACCTTCCCGCTCGCGATCGCGGCCGGCATCGTTCTGGTGGTACTCGCCGACGGCGCGGCTGCGAAGGCGGCGAGCACCGTCTTCGCCATCACCTCACTGCTGCTGTTCGGCAACTCGGCGCTCTATCACCGTTTCAACTGGAAGCCGACGGTCAAGCGGCTGCTCAAACGCATCGACCACGCGAACATCTTCCTGCTGATCGCGGGCACCTACACGCCGATCGCCGTTCTCGCGCTGCCGCCCGGCAAGGGCACGGCCGTTCTGATCGCGGTGTGGGTGGCGGCGGTGCTCGGGATCGGGTTCCGCGTGTTCTGGCTCGATGCGCCCCGCTGGCTCTACGTTCCACTGTATGTGCTGATGGGCGGTGCCGCGCTGCTCTTCATCGGCGACATCTTCGCAGCCAACGCGGTGACGATGACGCTCGTGCTCGTCGGCGGCCTCGCCTACACGGTCGGCGCGGTCGTGTACGGGCTGAAGCGGCCGAACCCGGTGCCCGGGGTGTTCGGGTTCCACGAGATCTTCCACGCGCTGACTCTCGTCGCGTTCGCCTGCCACTGGACGGGCATCCTGCTCATCGCGCTGAACCCGCCGTTCAACGGCTGATCGGCAACTGCTGACCTGCTACGCCTGACCGGCAACGGCTGATCGGTCAGGAGCGGGGCAGCTGCCCGCGCCCGGCGCCCGGGCCGCGATCGGCAGCGGCGCGTGCGGCCTCTTCGGCATCCAGTTTCTCCGTGACCTGCGCCCGCATGTTCACGCGACGAACCCGACGCGTCATGTCGATGATCAGCAGCACGGCCAGCACCATCACGCCCAGGGTGACGATGAAGCCGATCGTTCCGGGCGTCACTGTGTCGGGGTTGAACGCCGGGTCGGTCGACGTCGGCGTGGGGTCGGGGGTCACCTCGGCGAGCCAGCCGAGGGCGGTTCCGAGGGCGGTGTGGATGCCCGACGAAGCGGCGACGATGACGCTCACTTCGACGACCATCCGTCATCCTCGATGCCGGTGAAGAAGTCGCTCTCGTAGCTGCCCTCGACGGTCTCGGGCAACGGCACCTTGGAGTCGATCAACTGGTAGTCCTCGAACGGCCACGCCGTGCGCTGGAGCTCGTTCGGCCAGAAGAAGAACGAACTGTCGGGCGACACCTGCGAGGCGTGCGCGAGCAACGCCCGGTCGCGCGCCTCGAAGAACTCCCCGGCCGGGATCTGGGTCGTTGCGAGATACGGGCTCTCGGTCATCCACCGCTTCATCTCGGTGAACGACTGGATGAGCGGGCTCTCGGGGTCGGTCTCGACGACGAGCTTGTAGATCGACTGCATGCGCTGGTAGCTGAAGATGCGGTCGTAGTAGAGCTTCGAGACCTGCCAGGCGGGGCCGAGTTCGGGCGCGTACGACGCATCCGCAGCCAGCTCGTACGCGAGCACGGAGATGTCGTGGCAGCGGATGTGGTCGGGGTGCGGGTAGCCGCCCTTTTCGTCGTAGGTGAGCAGCACCTGCGGCTTCTGCTGCCGGATGAGGTGCACAAGCGGCCGCACGCTGATCTCGGCGGGGATCGCGGCGAACGCGTTCGCCGGAAGGGGCTCGTCGTTCTCGGGCAGGCCGGAGTCGGCGTAGCCCAGCCAGCGGTGATCGAAACCGACGGCGGCCTGCGCCGCGGCCATCTCGACGCGGCGGAGCCCCGGCATGTCGCGCTCGGCCCAGGCACGCAGGGCCAGGCTCTCGTTCAGTACGTCGCCACGCTCGCCCCCGGTGCAGCTGACGATCATCACGTCGGCGCCGCGGTTCACGTAGTAGGCGTACGTCGCCGCACCCTTGCTCGACTCGTCGTCGGGGTGGGCGTGCACGGCCATGAGACGGAGTGCCAGGTGTCTCAACTCCTCAGGTAAGCGAACTACCCTGTACGCAGGGCGAGATCTGCCGGATCTGCCGGTGAAAACCGACTCGTCCAGACTAATCGTTCGACAGAAGAGAGCTGACCGCCCGTGAGCGAAGACGAGCTGAGCGAAGACGGCCCGTTCGCGACCGCCTCGGAGTCGACGGCGCCCTCGTCGACGGTGGCACCGGCATCCACTGTTCGCGGCGAACGCTACGGCAACACGGCGGCGTCGCGCGGTCGCGGGCGTCTGATCGCGGCCGTGTTCGGCGGGGCGGTGGTGCTCGTGATCGGCTCGTGGGTCATCTGGGCCGGGCTCGACGGCTCACGATCCACAGTGGATGCTCAGGACAAGGGGCACGTCGTCATCAGCAATACGCGGGTCGACGTGACGTTCGATGTCTCCGTCGATCGCGGAGTCGCCACCGCCTGCGCGGTGCAGGCGCAGAACGAGCAGCACGCGGTGGTCGGCTGGAAGGTGGTCGACATTCCGGCCGCGCCGGTGCGCGACCAGGAGATCACGACGACCGTGCTGACCACGGAACCCGCGGTCACCGGTTTGATCTACAGTTGTTGGCTCACGTAAAATCACGTCTTTGAGCTAAGGAGTTCGCATGGCCGAAGAAGCAGAAGTCAGCTGGCTGACCCAGGAGGCGTACGACCGTCTGGCGAACGAACTCGAATACGCCAGCACGACGGGCCGCCAGGAGATCACCGACAAGATCCAGGCGGCGCGCGAAGAGGGCGACCTCAAGGAGAACAGCGGCTACCACGCCGCCAAAGACGAGCAGGGCAAGCAGGAGGCGCGCATCCGCTTCCTCACGAACCTGTTGAAGACCGCTCAGGTGAGCGAGGCGCCCGAGAGCCACGGTGTCGTGGTGCCCGGAACGGTGATCACGGCCGTCATCGCCGGCGACGAGAGTGTGTTCCTGCTCGGCAGCCGCGAGATCGCGGGGGCCAGCGACCTCGACGTGTACTCGGAGAAGAGCCCGCTCGGCACGGCCATCCTGGGCCTCGCGGTCGGCGACTCGACCACCTACGAGGCGCCCAACGGCCGCGCCATCACCGTCACGGTGACCAACGTGGAGAACTACACCGGCTGACCCGCCTGACCCGGCCTGCCCCGCCCGACCCGGCCGACCACCTGTCCCCCGGCTGGCGCGCGCGCCGCGCCGCAATCGAGTGGGCAGTTTGGGCCCTAAACCGCGGATTTTGGGGCCCGAACTGCCCACTCAATTCCGCGAGTGCGTGGGCGTGGGCGTGGGCGGGCTGGCGGGGCGGGCAGGCACACGGGTCGCGAGCTCGCCGGTTGGGGCGCCGCCGCGCTGGCGAGGCTTAGCGTCGGGCCGGCGGGTCAGTCGAGTACGAGGCGGGCGTCGTAGCCGGCGTCGCGGAGCTTTGCCACCACCTCGGCCCGGTGCTCGGGCCCGCGCGTCTCGACGCTCAGCTCCAGCTCGACCTCGCTGAGCTGCAGCCCTCGACCGTGCCGGGTGTGCAGCACCTCGATGACGTTCGCGTTCGCCTCGGCCACGATCTCTGCCGTGCGGGCGAGCTGCCCCGGGCGATCGGGCAGCATGATCTTCAGTTTCAGGTACCGGTCGGATGCCGCGAGACCGTTGCTGATCACACGCTGCATCAGCAACGGGTCGATGTTCCCGCCCGAGAGCACCGTCACGGTCGTGCCGAGGTTCGACAGCTGGCCCGACAGGATCGCCGCGACCCCGACGGCCCCGGCCGGCTCCACCACGAGCTTCGCCCGTTCGAGCAGCACGAGGATGGCTCGTGCGATGTCGGCCTCGGTCACGGTGACGATCTCGTCGACGAGTTCGCGGATGATCTCGAAGTTCAGCAGGCCAGGCTTCGCCACGTTGATCCCGTCGGCGATCGTCGCCGACGTGCGGATGACGGTTGCCTCCCCCACGGCGAGCGACGGCGGATAGGCCGCCGCGTTCGCGGCCTGCACACCGATCACCCGGATGGTGCGGCCCTCGGCCGCCGCCCGCTGCTTGACCGCGCTGGCCACGCCCGAGATGAGACCGCCGCCGCCGATCGGAACGATGATCGTGTCGAACGGGGGTGCCTGGTCGTAGATCTCGAGGCCCAGCGTGCCCTGGCCCACGATGACGTCGGGATGGTCGAACGGCGGGATCAGCACCGCTCCCGTACTGGCGGCGTACTCGGCGGCGGCGGCGAGCGGCTCCTCGACGGTGTGGCCGCGCAGCAGAACGTCGGCCCCGTAGTCGCGGGTCGCCTGCAGCTTCGGCAGAGCGACGCCGAGGGGCATGAAGATGGTGGCCTTGATGCCGAGCTCACGGGCGGCGAACGCGACACCCTGGGCGTGGTTGCCGGCCGAGGCCGCCACGACGCCGCGCGCCCGCTCTTCGGGGCTGAGCCGCGACATCCGGTAGTACGCACCCCGGATCTTGTACGAGCCGGTGCGCTGCAGGTTCTCGAGCTTCAGCAGCACCTCCGACCCGAGCACTTCTGCGAGGTAACGGGAGGTCTCGAGCGGAGTGGTCTGGGCGACGTTGGAGACCACGGCACGCGCGGCCTCGATGTCGGCGAGCGTCGGAACAGCGGAGCGCGTGAGCGGGGGTGCGGGGGTCTCAAGCATTGGGTATCTGCTCTTTCGGATCGGGTTTCGCATGCCACGCGCCACTCGCTATGTACTTGACCATCACGTTCAGGGTCGCGATGAACGGCACAGCGAAGAATGCGCCCGGGATACCAGCGATGATACTTCCCCCGGCTACGGCGAGCACGACTGCCAGGGGATGCACCTTCACGGCCGTTCCCATGACAAGCGGCTGCAGCACGTGACCTTCGATCTGCTGCACCAGCAGCACCACGCCCAGCATCACCAGCGCGATCACCCAGCCGTTGTAGACGAGGGCGATGAAGATGGCGACTGCACCGGTGAGCACCGCTCCGACGACGGGGATGAACGAGCCGAGGAAGACCAGTACGGCGATGGGCACGGCGAGCGGAACGCCGAGCAGGAACGCCCCCAGACCGATGCCCACGGCATCCACGAACGCCACCAGGATCTGCACCTTCACGAAGCTCTGCAGCGTGTGCCAGCCCGCTTTGCCGGCCCCGTCGACGCCCGCGCGGGCGCGCTTCGGGAAGACGCGCACGACCCAATTCCAGATGCCCTGGCCGTCGATCAGGATGAACAGCGTCGAGAACAGCACGAGCAGCACCCCGGTCAGCACGTGGGTGAGGGTCGAACCGAGGCTGAGGGCGCCGCTGACGAGGGCTGAACTGTCGTTCTGGATGGCCTGGAAGGCCTGCCCGATGTACCCGCTGATCTGGTCGTCACTGAGTTGCAGCGGCCCGGTCTTCAGCCAGTCGCGCAGCATGTCGTACGACTGCAGGCTCTGCGCCTTCAGATTGTCGTAGCCCGACGAGACCTGCGTCGTGACGAGGAAGACGAGCCCGCCGATGACGAGGAAGACGCTCAGAATCGACACCACGATCGCCAGCCACTTCGGCCAGTGGTGCCTGATCAGAAAGTTCTTGAACGGCACCAGCAGGGCGCTCAGCACCACCGCGAGCAGCAGCGGGATGATCACGAGCGAGAACTGTGAGAGCACGAAGAGCAACGCCGCCAGGGCGCCGATGATCACCAGCAGCCGCCATGCCCATGCTCCCGCGATCTGCATGCCCGGGGGCACGGAACCGGATGCCGCGGCCACCGTCGACGTGGCCTCGGTCACCGACGCGGCCGACTCGGCGACCTCGTACCGGGCGTCGAGCGCGGCGCGGCGGCGAGCGAGGAAGCCCGGGCGGCGGCGCGGGTGGCTGAAGGACGGATCGGTGCCTGACATTGCCCCATTCTAGGAGCGCGGGGGCTGCGCGGAACGCCGGTTGGCCCCCCTTGTGGAGAGGTCGGGTGAGGGGTGCTGTTGGGGAGGAGAGGAGCCGCCCTCCTGCCCCGGTGTCGGGGGTCGGCGCTAGGGTCGGTGGATGGTCGATTCGATGTCTGCGGCGCTGGCGCGCCGGGTGGCGCTGGCCGCCCAGGGGTTCGGTGCGGCGCGCCCGGCCGCGGCGGCGGCATCCACTCCCCCGGGCCTCGAAGCGGGGCGGCAGCCGGGGCTCCGCCAGCTGACGGGCCTCGTGTCGAAGATCGCGCTGCTGCAGATCGACTCGGTGAACGTCTTCGAGCGCAGCCACTACCTGCCCGTGTTCGCGCGGCTCGGTGCCTACCCAAAGTCTGAGCTCGATCGGCTGACCTACGGCCCGCGCATGACCGAGTACTGGGCGCACGTGGCGTCGTTCATCCCGGTGACGACCCTGCCGCTGCTGCGCTGGCGCATGGACGACTACCGCGCCCGCTCGCTCTCCGGGGCTGATTCGTGGGCGCAGGCGAACCCGCAGATGATCGACTGGCTGAAGAGCGAGCTCGCCGAGAAGGGCCCTCTGCCGGCCAGCGCGATCGAGCACGAGAGCAACCGGCGGAACGGCCCGTGGTGGGGCTGGAGCGATGTGAAGATCGGGCTCGAGACGCTGTTCCGCTGGGGCGACGTTGTGTCGGCGGGGCGCGTTCGGTTCGAGCGGCTGTACGCGCTGCCCGAGCAGGTGCTGCCCGCCTCCGTCCTCGATGCGTCGGTGCCGCGGGCCGAAGCCGTGCGGGAGCTCGTCTCGCAGTCGGCGCGCGCCCTCGGTGTCGGAACGCTCGGCGACATCGCCGACTACTTCCGCCTGAAGACGGTGGACGCCCTGCCCGCCGTGCAGGCCCTCGAAGAGTCGGGCGAGCTGCTGCCGGTCGCCGTCGAGGGCTGGAACCGCCCCGCGTGGCTGCACCGCGACGCGCGGTTGCCGCGGCGAATGGATGTCGCGGCCGTGCTCTCACCGTTCGATCCGGTCGTCTGGCGGCGGGAGCGGGCCGAGCGGCTCTTCGACTTCCATTACCGCATCGAGATCTACACCCCGGCGCCGAAGCGCATCTTCGGCTACTACGTGCTGCCCGTGCTGATCGGGGACCGCGTGGTGGGCCGGGTCGACCTGAAGAGCGACCGCCAGGCCGGCGTGCTGCGCGTGCAGTCCGCGTGGATCGAGCCGTGGGTCCCCCCCGCCGACCACCCCACGATCGCGGCGCGCCTCGCCGTGGTGCTGCGCACCACCGCCGCGTGGCAGGGCCTCGACGGGGTCGCCCTCGCCCCCGCCTTGAC
>NZ_PSTT01000066.1 GCF_002931235.1 Subtercola sp. Z020
GACCTCCGTGGCCTGAAGAGATGTCAGATACCTCCACTAAGCCCCGGAGGTCCTCCTCAAATCAAGCCCCGACTGTCACCAACGTCATGGCCGAGTACAGCTAGGTGGCCTCGGAATCGTAGGGGGCGGCGGTCAGCGTCGGAGCTGCTGCTCCCACGGTGGCCGCCTGCTCAGCCGCCTCCCGCTCGGCGGACTTGCGCCCCGAGAGGTAGTCGGGTGCGGGCGTCGCGCCCGGTTCAGAAGACGGCACCGAGAGCGAGACGCCGGGGCCGTCGTCGAACCCCGGGTCGGCGGCCGGGCCTGCGGCCAGCGGGTCGAGCGGCGCATCCTTGTCGAGGTTGAGAGCGCCGGCCGAACCGGCGGCCGCCATCGCACCGGCCGCCATCGTCGAAGACGGCTTCACGGGAGACGGCGACGGGCTCTCGGCCGGGTCTTCGAGCAGCGCGTCGCGGATGATGCGGCGGGGGTCGTACTGCCGCGGGTCGAGCTTCTTCCACTCGACCTCGTCGAAGTCGGGGCCCATCTCCTCCTTCATGCGCGTCTTCGCGCCGTTGGTGAAGTCGCGCAACTGCCGCACGAACTTGGCCAGCACGGAGGCGTAGTGGGGCAGGCGCTCCGGGCCGATCACGAAAGCGGCGACGACCCCGATGATGATCAGCTTCTCGAACGTCAACCCGAACATGTGTACACCCTACTTGACGAAATGCCTCGCACCTCCAAATGCAGCCCGGATGGGTGAACGCTGCCTAAGCTGGCAGGCGGAGGTCATCACCCGTGTCGAAAGAGACCAACTGGAAGTACGCCGAAGACATCGTCACCGAGCCGGCTGTCATCGCCGACGCGCGTGCCCGCGCCGCTGAGGAGGGCATCGACTCGGTCAGTCCCGGTATCGGCGCACAGCTCGCGGTGCTCTCCGGCGCAGCCGCAGCCCGGTCGATCGTCGAGATCGGCACCGGGTTCGGCGTCTCCGGGCTCTGGATGTTCGCCGGCGCCCCGAGCGCCACCCTCACGTCGATCGACACCGAGGTCGACCGCCAGCAGGCAGCCCGTGCGGCGTTCACCGCTGCGGGCGTCGCGGCCAACCGCATCCGCCTCATCACCGGTCGCGCCCGAGACGTGCTGCCGCGGATGAACGAGGGATCGTACGACCTGGTGCTCGTCGACGCCGACCCCGAGTCCGTCATCGAGTACGTCGAGCACGGCCTCCGTCTCGTGCGGGTGGGCGGCACCGTCGTCGTGCCGCACGCCCTCTGGCGTGACCGGGTGGCCGATCCGGTGCAGCGGGACGACACCGTCGCCGACTTTCGAACCCTCATCGGCGAACTCTCCCAGTCGAGCGCCGTCATCACAGCGCTCTCCCCCATCGGTGACGGCCTGCTGCAGGTCACGAAGGTGCTGGGCTAGCGCGCGGCACCCTCGTACACAGAACCCGCTTCGAAGCCCGAGACAGAAGAAAGCCCCCGCCACCTGCAGAAGCAGGCGTGGCGGGGGCTTTCTTCGTTGGAGCGGAGCGGCTAGGCGGGAGCTACGACCCCGGCGAGCGCGTCGTGCAGCTCACGAGCCTCTGCGTCGTTGACGGAGACCACAAGCCTGCCCCCTCCTTCGAGAGGCACTCGAACGATGATCAGGCGTCCTTCTTTGACAGCCTCCATCGGTCCGTCTCCGGTCCTGGGTTTCATGGCGGCCATGCGGCATCCCCTTCCGTGGTGTCGTTCCTCTATTATCGTCCATCCGGCAGGTGTTCTCGAACCTCACGCTTCACAGGCGTCACACGGGCCTCGTCACGGTGGGGTCCAGTCCGACCCGTCGACGCCCCAGCAGAGCAGTAGCCAGCCCCACTGTGCCGCCAGGAAGACAACGACCATCGCGACGCGGTAGACGCGCGATTTCGGCAGCGCCACCACCCCGAGCAGCGGGAAGAGCGGCATCAGCAGACGGAACACACTCGACTGGGGAAAGAACACGGCCAGCAGGTACACCGTGTAGGCGATCACCCAGAAGCGCAGGTCGATCTGGATGCGCCGCACCCCGCGCGTGAGCATGAACAGCGCGAAGGCGACCACCAGCAGCACGACCACGACGGCGCCGGTGGGCGCACCGAGCCACCAGTTGCCGCCCTGGATCCACGAAGCGAACGGGACGAGGTGGCTGTAGCCGATGTAGGCCGCCCGCCAGGCGAGCTCGGTCTCGGTGTAGGCCTGCGAGTAGCCGGTCACCGCCCAGGCGATCCCCGTCCAGAGCAGGCCGACCACGATGCTGAAGGCGGTCAGCGCGACCGCCAGCACCCTCTCCCGCGCCGGGAACGGCTCCCTCTCCCTGATCCACCAGCGGTGCACGATGTGCAAGCCGAGCGCCAGGGCGAACGCGAGGCCGCTCGGCCGGGTGAACGACATGACCAGCACGACGGGGAACAGCCACACATACTGTCGTCGCACCAGCAGGTACAGGGCCACCATCAGCAGGAAAAGGTACATCGACTCGGCGTACGCGACCTGGAACATCGGCGACACCGGGGCGATGCAGAACAGCAGCACGGCGAACATCGCGGTGCCCTGCTGCAGCGTCAGTCGCATCAGCCGGTAGAACACCAGCGCCGCGCCCGCGCCGAACAACAGCGAGACCACCACCGTGAGGTATTCCCACGGCACCCCCGTCACCGTGGTGAGGCCCCGGATCAGAAACGGGTAGCCGGGCAGGAACGCCCAGGCGTTCTGCCCGATGTGACCGTCGGTGCCGAGCGGCAGCTGGCTGGGATAGCCCCAGTACGCGATGATCTTGTACCAGGTGCCGTCCCAGATGGAGGCGTAGTCGAAGTAGTTCGGTTGCGCACCCGTCCACGGGTTCTTGCCCTGAACGCTCGTCAGCACCAGCATCATGATCGTCGTCGCGCACCGCGCGGCCACGTAGATGAGCAGCACGGTCACCGACGACGACGACCACCACCGTCGCCAGCGCGGGAGGGGCGGGCTCTCGGGCTCCGCGAGGGTCGCGGTCACCGCGCCGTCGACAACCACAGGCGAAGCGCGTTCTCGCACGAGGTGATCTGCGAGAGCCGTACCCGCTCGTCGTCGGCGTGCGCCTTCATGGGGTCGCCCGGCCCGAAGTTCACCGAAGGAATGCCGAGGGCCGAGAACCGGGCGACATCCGTCCAGCCGTACTTGGGCTTCGCCTCGCCGCCGACAGCGGCCAGGAACTCCTGGGCGAGGGGAGCGTCGAGGCCGGGCCGCGCGCCCTCGGCGAGGTCGACCACCGTGATCTCGAAGTCACCGAACAGTTCGTGCATGTGCGCGATCGCCTCGTCGCCCGACCGGTTCGGCGCGAACCGGTAGTTGATGTGCACCATGGCCTCGTCGGGAATGACGTTGCCCGCGACTCCCCCGCTGATGCCGACGGCGTTCAGCCCCTCGCGGTAGACCAGGCCGTCGACCTCGACCTCCCGCGCCTCGTAGGCCGCGAGCGTGTCGAGAACCGGTGCGAGCTTGTGGATGGCGTTCGACCCCACCCAGCCCCGGGCCGAGTGCGAGCGCTTTCCGAAGGCCCGCACCTCGATCCGCAGGTTGCCGTTGCAGCCGCCCTCGATCTGGCTGTTCGAGGGCTCCCCGAGAATGGAGAAGTCTCCCACGAACAGGTCGGGCCGGTTCGCGGCGAGGCGGCCGAGGCCGTTGAGGGCCGCAGAGACCTCCTCGTGGTCGTACCACATCCAGGTGATGTCGACGCGAGGGTCGCTGAGTTCTGCGGCGAGCTTCAGCTGCACGGCCACGCCGGCCTTCATGTCCACCGTGCCCCGGCCCCAGAGGTACTCCTCACCGTCGACCGTCTCGAACCGGCTCGGTACGTTGTCGTTCTCGGGCACCACGTCGATGTGACCGGCGATCACCACGCGCTGCGGGCGCCCCAGGGTGGTGCGGGCCACCACCGTGTCACCGTCGCGGATGATCTCGAGGTGCCGGGCATCCGCGAGGCTGGCGACGATCGCGTCGGCGAGCGGCCCCTCGTCGCCCGACACCGAGTGGATGTCGACGAGCTGGCGGGTGAGCTCGATCGACGAGGCCCCCAGGTCGAGCGGGATGATCGTGGCGAGAGGCTCCGGCATGCGATCAGTTTATGGGAGCCGCTGGTCTCCCGCTGTGAGCCGCCGATCGCCCGCCGAAGTCACCCAACCGCAGACCGCCGCTACCCTTGAGCCATGACCTCGAACGACTCCCTGCCGACCCACGCCTGGGGCCATGGCCTCGCCACGATCGCCGCCGACGGCACCGTACTCGACACCTGGTACCCGGCACCCCGGCTCGGCACGCTCACTGAAGCAGGGGCGGAGGGCGAGGTGCCCGCCGAGCTCGCGAACGAGGCGGCTCCGGATGCCCGGCGGAACGTGCGCACTGAGGTCGTCACGACGCAGATCGCCCTGGCCGACCCGCCAGCGTCGACCTCCGACGCGTACCTCCGGCTGCACCTGCTCTCGCACCTGCTCGTGGCTCCGAACACGCTGAACCTCGACGGTCTCTTCGGCCACCTGCCGATCACGGTGTGGACGAACGCCGGCCCGGTGCTGCCCGCCGACTTCGACCGGCTGCGACCCTCACTGCAGCGACACGGCATCGCCGCCCACGGCATCGACAAGTTCCCGCGCCTGCTCGACTACGTGAGCCCCGACCGGGTACGCATCGCCGACGCCTCGCGCGTGCGCCTCGGTGCCCACCTCGCTCCGGGTACCACGGTGATGCACGAGGGGTTCGTGAACTTCAATGCCGGAACCCTCGGCGCCTCGATGGTCGAAGGCCGCATCTCGCAGGGCGTCGTGGTCGGTGACGGGTCGGATGTCGGGGGCGGGGCATCCATCATGGGCACGCTGTCCGGCGGCGGAACCCAGCGCGTCTCGATCGGAGAGCGAGCCCTGCTGGGCGCGAACTCGGGGATCGGAATCTCGATCGGTGACGACAGCGTCGTCGAGGCGGGGCTCTACGTCACGGCGGGCACGAAGGTGTACCTCGTGGGCGCCGCCGCCCGCCCCGACGGGAGCACGCCGAGCGTGAAGGCCGTGGAGCTCTCGGGCCGCGCGAACCTGCTCTTCCGCCGCAACTCCCTCACGGGCGCGGTCGAGGCGGTGCCCCGCGCCGGCGCCGGCGTCACCCTCAACGACACCCTGCACGCCTGACCCCGACCGCGAGACCGACAGGTGCGGGCGAGACCGAAACGCAGACATGTCGGTCTCACCCGCAGCTGTCGGTCTCACCGAGGCAGGCAGGCGGGGGTCAGCGGTCAGCGGGCCACTGGCGCTCGGGGCTGCCCAGGTAGAGCTGCTGCGGGCGGCCGATCTTGGTGGCCGGGTCGGTCTGCATCTCGCGCCAGTGTGCGATCCAGCCGGGCAGCCGGCCGATCGCGAAGAGCACCGTGAACATGCGCGTCGGGAAGCCCATCGCCTTGTAGATGACGCCCGTGTAGAAGTCGACGTTCGGGTACAGGCGACGGCTGATGAAGTAGTCGTCGGCCAGCGCGATCGCCTCGAGCTCCTTGGCGATGTCGAGCAGGTCGTCTTTCACCCCGAGGGCGGCCAGAACCTCGTCGGCCGCCTCCTTCACGAGCTTCGCGCGCGGGTCGTAGTTCTTGTAGACGCGGTGCCCGAAGCCCATGAGACGGATGCCCGCCTCCTTGTTCTTCACCCGCTCGACGAACTTCTCCACACCCTCACCCGAGTCGCGGATCTGCGCGAGCATGGTGAGCACGGCCTCGTTCGCGCCGCCGTGCAGCGGACCGTAGAGCGCGTTGATGCCCGCGGAGATTGAGGCGAACATGTTCGCCTCCGTCGACCCGACGAGCCGCACGGTCGACGTCGACGCGTTCTGCTCGTGGTCTTCGTGCAGGATGAGCAGCCGCTCCAGCGCCTTCGACAGCACCGGGTCGATCTCGTAGGGCTCGGCCATCGTGCCGAAGTTCAGCCGCAGGAAGTTGTCGATGAAGCTGAGCGAGTTGTCGGGGTAGAGGAACGCCTGCCCGAGGCTCTTCTTGTGCGCGTACGCCGCCATCACCGGCAGCTTCGCCAGCAGACGGATGGTCGAGATCTCGACGTGCTCGGGGTTCCGCGGGTCGAGCGAGTCCTGGTAGTAGGTCGACAGCGCCGAGATGCCGGCCGAGAGCACCGACATCGGGTGGGCGTTGTGCGGCAGCGCGTCGAAGAAGCGCTTCAGGTCTTCGTGCAGCAGAGTGTGGTGGCGGATCTCGGTGTCGAACTTCTCGAGCTGGTCGGCCGTCGGCAGCTCGCCGTAGATCAGCAGCCAGGCCGTCTCGAGGTAGGTCGAGTTCTCGGCGATCTGGTCGATCGGGTACCCGCGGTAGCGCAGGATGCCCTTGTCACCGTCGATGTAGGTGATGTTCGACCGGGTGGCCGACGTGTTGACGAAGCCGTAGTCGAGAGTGGTCAGGCCGGTCTGCTTGGTGAAGGTCGAGATGTCGACCGCCGACGCGCCGTCGACGCTCTTCAGGATCGGGAACTCAGCGGTGCCACCGGGAAAGCTGAGGGTCGCCTTCTGCTCGATGTCGGCAGTCGAATCGGTGCCTGCAGCCTGATCGGTGTCGCCCACGGCGCCTCCTCGAGATTCGTGTTTACCTTCTCAGCCTAAAGCACGGCGGGAGCGCAACCGTTCGGCGGCCGCAGCGATACGCTCGTCGGTCGCCGTCAGCGAGAACCGCACGTGGCGGGTGAAGTGGTCGCCGTAGAAGGGCCCCGGCCCGGCCAGAATGCCGAGCCCTGCGAGGTCTTCGATGCTCTGCCACGCATCCCGCCCCTCCGTCGCCCAGAGGTAGAGCCCCGCCTCGCTGCGGTCGATGCGAAAGCCGTACTGCTCGAGCGCCGGCTTCAGGATGCCGCGGCGAACCCGGTAGCGCTCCTTCTGCTCGTCGACGTGTTCGTCGTCGCCGAGCGCGGTCACCATCACCCTCTGCACGGGCGCGGGCGGCATCATGCCGGTGTGCTTCCGCACGGTGAGCAGACGCGCGATGAGCACCTCGTCGCCCGCCACGAAGGCGGCACGGTAGCCGGCGAGGTTCGACTGCTTGCTGAGCGAGTAGACCGCGAGCACACCCGACGTGTCGGGGACTCCGCCGTCGAGGCCCACGACACGGGGGTCGAGGATGCTCGGCACACGCTGGTCGGCCCACTCCCCCTCCCAGCCCAGCTCGGCGTAGCACTCGTCGTTCGCGATGACAGCGCCGAGCTCACGGGCGCGGGCCACCGCGCGGGCGAGGCCCGCGACATCCAGAACCGCCCCGTCGGGGTTGCCCGGCGAATTCAGCCAGACCAGCTTCGTCTCGGCCGGCCAGTCTGCCGGGTCGTCGGCGGCCACGGAGCGTGCACCGGCGATCGTCGCACCGATCTCGTAGGTCGGGTACGCGGCCCGCGGATGCACGACGACATCGCCCTCGCCGAGACCGAGCATGAAGGGCAGCCAGGCGACGAGCTCCTTCGAGCCGATGGTCGGCAGCACCTGGGCGGGGCTCAGGCCGGCGACACCGCGCCGGCGGGCGAACCACGACGCGATCGCGTTCTGCAGCTCGGGGGTGCCGGCCGTCGCAGGGTAGGAGTGGGCATCCGTCGCCGCGGCGAGCGCCTCACGCAGCACCGGCGGCGTGGGGTCGACCGGTGACCCGATGGAGAGGTCGACGATGCCGCCCGGGTGCGCCCTCGCCGTGTCGGCGAAGGGCGTCATCGCATCCCACGGGTAGTCGGGGAGGGAGCCGAGGGCCACCGGTCAGGCGTGCGTCGCCTGCGGCGGGAGGGCCGAGATGACGGGGTGGTCCTTCGCGATGACGCCGACCTTGGCCGCACCACCCGGCGAGCCGATGTCGGTGAAGAACTCGACGTTCGCCTTGTAGTAGTCGGCCCACTCTTCGGGCAGGTCGTCTTCGTAGTAGATGGCCTCGACGGGGCACACCGGCTCGCACGCACCGCAGTCGACGCATTCGTCGGGGTGGATGTAGAGCGACCGTTCACCTTCGTAGATGCAGTCGACGGGGCACTCGTCGATGCACGCGCGGTCTTTGACGTCGACACACGGCAGAGCGATGACATAGGTCACGGTGGTGAGATCCTTCCGAAACGAGCAGCTTCCATTCTAACGGCGGCGGAGCTTCGGCCAGGCCAGCACGATGATCGCCACCACGGTGGGCGCGAACGTCCACGTGTAGCCGTAACCGTGCTCGTCGGCCGGCACGAGGATGGAGCCGCCGGGGCTCGGCAGCGTGAGCACGGCGACGATGCCGACGAGGCCGAGTGCCGCCAGGAACGCGAGCAGGCGGGTCGGCAGGATGAGCCGGAGGCCCACGAGGAGGAAGACGACGGAGGCGATCGCGAGAATGAGACCGATCGGCAGGTCGAACAGGCCGAAGAAGCTGACGGTCGACTGGTGCACGACCGTTCCGAGCATGCCGAAGACGACGCCGAGCAGCAGCCCGATGATCCAGCTGGCGACCCGCACGACGAGCGATTCGCCGACCGGCTGCTCGGCGAGCTGGTCGGGCACTCCGGGCTGGTCGGGCCCTGTGGCCTGGTCGGGCCCTGTGGCCTGGTCGGGCCCTCCGGTCGGCGTGGGTGCCGGCGCCTCGGGAGCGTGGGTGTCTGACATCACAATCGCCTTTCGTTGTGGGCACCAATGTACGCAACCAACCTGAACGCTGTTAGCGTTGCACAGGACGAAGGCGTCGTGTTCCATCAGCACCCCGATCACCGACGGAGTCCGTTCGTGCACCACCATTCCCTCTCCACCCGGTCGCGACGCGCGCTCGGCGGGGCGGCCGTCGCGCTGGTGCTGGTGCCCGTGCTCGCGCTGTCGGGGTGCGCCTCGAGTCCCGGCGAGGCCGCCGCTGCGGCAGCCGCCAAACCGCTCAGCCAGGCCGCCTTCATCACGCGCCAGCTGGGCCTTTCGTCGGCCGACTTCGGGGCCTACCTGCACCAGCAGTCGGTGCGCCTCACGGCCGGCACGAGCGACTTCGTGGCGGCCTACGAGGCGGGAGACGACGAGTTGGCGCGGGCGCTGTACGCCCCCACGCGCTCCTTCTACAACAGGATGCTGGCGGCAGCGCCCTCGTTCGCTGAACTGGATGCCGCCCTCGACGGGCCGGGCACCGGCTGGCACGCGGCCGAGGCCGACCTGTTCGGCGGAGCATCCGGAGTCGACCGCAGCGCGGTGGGGGCGGCTCTGAACGCCGACACCGCTGCGCTGGAACGTGCCGTGGCCGGTCTCCGCCCCTCGGTCGACGAGCAGGCGGCCGGTGTGGCCGCGCTGATGGCCGGGCGTGCCACGGCGGCGGCCTCAGGCTCCGCAGAGCCCGCTTCACACACCGATCTCTACGACCTCCAGGCCCATGTCGACAGTTCGCGGGAGGTGTTCTCCGGGCTCCGACCCATTCTCGTCACCGAGAACGCTGCCCTCGCGACGACGCTCGACCACCGGTTCGACGCAGTCGAAGCTGAACTGAACACGCTGCGCACCGGCGTGGCGTTCCCCGGCTTCGACACGCTCGACGAGGCCCAGCGGGCGTCGTTGGCCTCGGCGGTCGCCGACCTCACCGAGTCGCTCGGCGAGGTGCCGGGCACGCTGACTGACTGAGCGGTTGGCCTGAGTGGTCCGCTTGAACAGCCGCCCGCCCCCAGCGCGGCGCACCGCCCCGTTACTCGAACAGCGCCTTGCCGAAATAATCACCGGCGGCGGAGAGGCCCGGCGGCACGGCGAAGACGCCCGATCCGACGTGGCGGATGTACTCGTTCAGCCGGTCCATGCGCCCGAGCTTCTGCTGCAGCGCGATGAACTGCTGCGGATCGCGCTGGTAGCTGATGAACATCAGTCCGGCATCCAGTCGCCCCACACTGTCGATGCCATCGGTGAAGTTGTAGCCCCGACGGAGGATCTTGGTGCCGTTGTTGTTCTCGTGCGCAGCCAGTGCCACGTGTGCATTCGCCGGGATGACGGGGTTGCCGTCGGCGCCCGTCGCGGCGAAATCGGGGGTGTCGAACTCGGCCGTGCCGGTCAGCGGCGCGCCCTCCAGCTTGGTGCGCCCGAAGACCGCGTGCTGGTCGCCGATGTAGTCGGTGTCCCACGTCTCGATCAGCATGTGGATCTTGCGGGCCACGAGGTAGCTGCCGCCGGTCATCCACTGCTGGTCGCTGTCTGCGCCGACCCACACCTGCTGGGCGAAGTCGTCGTCGCTCACGATGTTGCGGGTTCCGTCTTTGAAGCCCATCAGGTTGCGGGGCGTGGCCTGGTCTGCGCTTCTGGATGCCCGGCCGAAGCCCTGCACGGTCCACCGGGTGGTGGCCGTGGTACGGGCCATGCGCGCGAGGTTGCGGATCGCGTGGTACGCCACCTGCGGATCGCTCGCGCAGGCCTGCACGCAGATGTCGCCTCCCGTGAACTGCGGGGTCAGCGCGTCGCTCGCGAAGGCCGGCAGGTCGTTCAGCGCAGCCGGCTTGTACTTCGCCCAGCCGAACCGGCCGTCGAACATCGACGGCGCGAAGCCGACCGTCACGGTCAGCTGGTTCGCGCCCATGCCCTCTGCCTCGCCGGTGTCGCCCGGCACCGCGAGCTCGCGCTCGGGCTCGACGGCTCCGACCGCGAGGCCCGACGTGTACTGCGCGATCGCTGCCGACCACTTGGCGAGCATCACCTGCAGTTCGCTGGCCGACGTGGTGGTCACGTCGAAGACCATGAACACGAGGTGGTCCTGAGGAGGTGTGCGGATGCCCGCCTGGTGCTCCCCGTAGAACGCATACGTCTCATCGGCGGGGGTCGATGACCCGGGCTGGCCCGACGCCGGGGCGCCGGCGACGGCCTGGCCGGTCAGCCCGGTGGTCGTGACGCCGATCGCGGCGCCGGCCGCAGCGCTGGCGACGGCGCCGCCGAAGAACGCACGGCGGGAGATGCCGCCGCGGGTTCCCTGGTCGTCTTTCCCGGTCGCTGCGCCGTTCTCGCGGGCTTCGCCGTTATCACGGCCTGCGCCGTTCTCGCGGGCTTCGTGTTCGCGGGCTTCGTGTTCGCGGGCCACTTAGGCGGTCGCCACCTTTTCACTGATCTGGGCCAGCGGCGCCTGCAGTGCCTGGATGGCCTGGGTCAGCTTCGGCGCGTCAGAGGTACGGAGCGCTTCGTCGTACAGCTTGTAGCCGCCGGGCGCTGCGCTGTCTTTGTACGTCGCGAGCATGGCGTCGACCGACGTGAACTCGGCGCTGATCGACGAGGTGAGGTCGGGGTCGATCGTGGTGAGGGCGGGCTTCAGGAATTCGAACGCCTGCTCGGAGCCTTCGACGTTCGCCACGAAGTCGACGAGGTCGATGTGGCTGTACGCCTCCTCCTCGCCGGTGATCTTCGAGCTCTGCACCTCTTCGAGCAGGCTCGAGGCGCCGTTCGCGAGCTCCTCGGGCTTGTAGGTCAGGCCGGTCGTGAGGGTCTGCAGCTGGGCGATGTCGGCGACCAGCTTCGTGCTGAGGGCCTTCGTGGAGTCGGTGATCGCACCGGTCTCGAAGATGTCCTTCTCGATGGGGTGGAATCCGGTCCATTCGGTGCCCGGCTCGACGTCGGCGACGCGGGCGTCGATCTCGGGGTCGAGGTCGGCGAAGCTCTCGGCGACGGGCTCGATGCGCTCGTAGAACGGGCGCGCAGCGGCGTAGGCGGCCTGGGCCGCGGTCACGTCACCGGCCTGCACCGCGGCATCCAGAGTCGCGACGGCATCGACCAGGTTCGAGGCCTGGCCCTCGACGTAGGTGCCGTACCCGACGGTGCCCTCTGCGAGCTGGCCCTGCACGTCACTCGGAGCCGTCGTCGCGTCGCCGATCACGGTGAAGTCGCTGTTCTCGGTCGTGGCGCCCGGGCAGTTGAGCTGGTACGTCCCGCCGGTCAGGGTGACGGTGAAAGAGGAGGCCTGCAGACCGGCGACGATGTTCTCGCGCTCGCCCAGAATGCGCTTGTCGCTCATCAGCTCGACCTCGCTGAGGCCGGCGGCGTCGGTGTTCGTGATCTCGAACGTCACCGGGCCCGACGGGGCGCTGGAGTAGTCCGTCGTGCAGTCGTTGCCCGTCAGCGTGACCTTCACCTGGGCGGCTCCGTTCGAGACGGGCGCGGCTCCGTCGGCCGCGGCCGTGGTGCTGCCGGCCGTGGAGGCGGGGCTCGAGCAGCCGGCGAGCAGCATGCTCGCTGCGGCAAGGCCGGTGAGTGCGAAGAGGGTCGCGCGGCTGCGGGCCGGGCTGGTGCGTGACGGGGTCATCTGGGAAGGGCTCCTTCTGGTTCTGCGGATGCTGCGGGCGCTCGGCTGTCGGGATGTCAGCGGTGCGCGGGAACGGGTTCGGGGTCGGGGGTCGCGGTTGCCGTGGTGGTGGTGGGCGCGGCAGTCGTGGCCGTCGTGGCGGGTTCGGCTGTCGCCCCGTTGGGTGCGGCGGGGGTGGGCCCGGCCGGGGTGCCCCGACGGGCGGAGCGGAGGCCACGGGCTCCGAACGCCGTGAGCACGACGGCCGCGATCGCCAGCGCGAGCGGCAGGTAGATACGGAAGAGTGCCGCCTCTTCGGCCGCCGACCGCGCTTCGAGCAGGGCTCCGGCCACGAGGTCGCTCTGCGCGGCATCCAGAGCCCACGACAGCGACTCGGGAGCGGTGTCGCCGCCGCTCACGGTGACTGTGCGGTCAGCGGTGAGGCCGCCACCCGAGATCGTGAGGGTCGTGATCGACTCGCTCGTGGCGTCGAGCAGAGTGTCGCCGACCGCCCAGACGCGCTGGTTCAGGGTGACCTGCCAGACCGCGTCGAACGGGCCGGGGTTCTGGGTGCGGTTGACGCCGACCGGGGTGCGGCCGCCGTTCAGCACCGCGATCTCGTCGAGCGAGACGGTGGAGGGAAGGCCCGTCGGGTCGGTCTGCGTCTGCACGGACCAGGCACGGGCATCCAGACCCTCATGCGTCTCTGTGGTGGCCGCCGCGTCGTCGAGCGCCGTCGTCACCCGCTGATTCAGAACCCTCGAGCTGAGGGTGAAGCCGGTCGGGGTCGCGACGAGCTCTGTGGTACCGATCTGGCGGCCGTCTGCGGCGGTGATCGCGCTGGGGCCGGCGGGCAGGGATGCTGCGCCCGCAGCCGGCACGGCGACGAGCAGCACGACGGCTGAGACGACGGCAGCGGCTGCGAGCCCGAACTGCACCCGGTAGGCACGCACGCCCGGCCGCAGGGAGTTCGGCCACAGCACGAAGAGCAGCACCGGGACGAGGTAGAGCAGCCAGCCGAGCACCTCGATCACGCGGGGATCGGCCGGGATGCCGAGCACTCCCGTGACGAGCGCCGCCTGCACCGAGCCGGCCGGCGCGAGCCACGAGAGGTCGACCGTCGTGGCCTGGCCGATGACGATCCAGCCGGCCTCGTGGGCGGTGCGGAGGGCGCTCATGACGAGGCCCGCGGCGACGAAGACGAGAAAGACGCCCGTGATGGTGAAGAACCGGCCGAGGTTCAGGCGCACGCCGCCGCGGTAGATGGCGTAGCCGATCAGCACGGCGAGCAGCAGGCCGATCACGGCGCCGGCCCCGGCGATGAGGGGGCTGACCGACGACTGGAACGCGGCGAGCAGGAAGACGCTGGTCTCGAATCCCTCGCGGAGCACGGCGAGGAACGCCATCAGGGCGAGCGCGGCGACCGAGCCGCGGGCGAGAGCGTCGCCAGCGACCTCTTCGAGCTCGTGGCGCATGTTGCGGGCGTGCTTCGACATCCAGACGATCATCACGGTGACCATGACGACGGCCACGGCGCCGATGATCGACTCCATGCCTTCCTGTTCGGCCTGCGGGAGGGCGACAGAGATGGCCTCGAGCAGCACGCCGACGCCGATGCTGAGCGCGATGGCGGCGATGACGCCGACCCACATCGACTTGAGGGAGTGGCCGTTGCGCTTCAGGAAAGCAGCGATGATGCCGACGATCAACGCAGCCTCGAGGCCCTCGCGAAGGCCGATGACGAACGTTGCTAGCACGGGGGGATGCTCCAGGTGGGGGTGCTCGCCGGGCGGCAGAACGAAGGTAAGCCTACACTTAGTTAGGGTGACCTGCCCGGTCTTTTTCTGTGGACTTCTCCTCCCCCGCTGCGTATTCGGCCCGTTCTCCACAGGGTGCCGCGAGGCGCCCCGGGATGTCTGCGGCAGCGGCGACAATGGATGCTGTGTACGTCATCATCTCCGGAACAACCGCCGGCCTCGCCACCCTCACGTCGCTCGACGACAGCGGCGTGGCCGACCCCGACGAGCCGCCGCAGCTCCTTGCGGGCGGCGACCTCGTCGAGGCCGTCGAGGCGCTGGAGCTCGAGAACCCGCGGTGGGTGTGGGCCGACACGGCGACCCACTACGGCTGGCTGCTCGCGCGCGGGGTGCGGGTCGACCGGTGCCACGACCTGCGGTTGACGCGGGCGATCCTGCGGGGGTCGGCTCTGTCGGCGGGGTCGGCACTGGCTGCGTCGCCGCGGGGCGAGTGGGATGGGCCGGCGCCTTCGCTTGGCTCTGATGCTTCCGCCTCCGCTTCCGTCGATGGGCAGCAGAGCGGTCCCGTGCCATTCGAGTTCGACGCGTCGGTGGCGACGCGAACCACCGGCGATCCGGGCGCTGACGCTGCCGCCGAACAGGAGGCCCTCGCAGAACGCACCGTCGCCGAGCTCGCCCTGCAGCTCGACGCCATCCGCAGCGCCACCGAGCCCAACCGGCTGCGGTTGCTGGTCGCTGCGGAGTCGGCCGGCGCCCTCGTCGCCGCCGAGATGTCGCACGCTGGGCTGCCGTGGCGCGAAGACCTGCACGACCAGCTGCTCACCGAACTGCTCGGGCCGCGGGTGGCGGCGGGGCAGCGTCCGGCGCGGCTCGATGAGCTCGCGGGCGCCATCCGACGCGCCCTCGATGCGCCCCGGCTGAACCCCGACTCCCCCCAGGAGCTGCTGCGCGCCCTGCAGGGGGCCGGGCTCGGCGTCACGACCACCCGGTCGTGGGAGTTGAAAGGCGTCGATCATCCCGTCGTCGCCCCCCTTCTCGAATACAAGAAGCTCGTTCGCCTGCTGACGGCCAACGGATGGTCGTGGATGGAGTCCTGGGTCACCGACGGCCGCTTCTTCCCCGACTACGTGCCGGGCGGGGTGGTGTCGGGGCGCTGGGCGACGCGCGGCGGCGGGGCCCTGCAGCTGCCGAAGCAGGTTCGCCGGGCGGTCACCGCCGACGACGGCTGGAGCCTGGTCGTCGCCGATGCCGCCCAGCTCGAGCCGCGCATCCTCGCCGGAATCTCGGCCGACACCGTGATGGCGGAGGCCGGCCGCGGCACCGACCTCTATGCCGGCATCGTCTCGAGCGGCGCCGTGCAGACGCGCGCCGAAGCCAAGGTCGCCATGCTCGGGGCGATGTACGGCGCCACCTCGGGCGAAAGCGGGCGCCTGCTCCCGCGGCTGGCCCGCGCCTTCCCGACCGCGCTCGCCTACGTCGAGAACGCCGCACGGGCCGGCGAGCGGGGCGAGGCCGTCACATCGCGCCTCGGCCGCAGCGCGCCGCGCCCCGGCGAGCAGTGGTTCGAGCTGCAGGCTGCGGCCCGCGAGGGCACCCCCGACGAGCGCCTCCAGCAGCAGGCGCGCCGCGAGGCCCGCGACTGGGGCCGCTTCACCCGCAACTTCGTCGTGCAGGCCAGCGCCGCCGACTGGGCCCTCTGCTGGCTGGCCGACCTCCGCCGCCGCCTAGCCGCGCTGGCCCCCGCCGACCCCGACGTCGACGCGCTCGACGTCGCCGCCCTCCACGACGGCGGCGGCGCCCTGAATGACGACGGCAGCGCCCTCGACAGCGGCGCCGTCCGTGCTGCGCCAGACGACGACGCCTACGCCTATGGCCCGCGCACCGCCACCGCCACCGCCACGCCACGACCCGAGAGCGGAGACGCACTCCCAAGCGCCGCCACTGCGGAGGCCGCAGCCCCCGCACCCACGACCGCCAGCGCCGAGGCCACCGCAGGTGCCGACGGCGCCGCCGACCTCTCGCCGGCAGACCGGGAAACCGCCCGCATCGCGGCCATCGAGGCGGAGATCGCCGAGCGCGAGCGCCGCAAGGCAGCCGACTCCCCCTTCAAGGCGGCCGACCCCGTCGCCGCCATGGCCGCCCGCCTAGCCGAACTGCAGTCCGCCGGTCGGAGCGTCCGACCAATCACCACCCCCACCCCGTCGC
>NZ_PSTT01000106.1 GCF_002931235.1 Subtercola sp. Z020
GACTCGGGGGGTGAGTGGGTGGCGCGTGTCTGTGGTCCGGCGAGTGGGCGCAGCAGTGGCGCTGGCGATGGCGGCGATGCTGGTGAGCGGATGCTCCGACGCATCCCCCGACCCGTCGGGTACCGCCGCCGCCGACAGCCCCGCCCCACCGCTCGTCGCGGCGACGGTGGCCCCCAGCATCCCGCTCGGCGACCCCGCCGACCTCCAGTTCCCCGCGGTCGGCGACGGAGCGATCGGCATCGCCCACGCGGACGGCTCGGTGCAGGTGCTCGGCAGGGGCGGCGACACGGGCACGGTGCCGATCGCCAGCATCACCAAAGTGATCACCTCGCTCGTCGTGCTCGACGCTCATCCGCTGAACGGCCGCGACGACCAGGGACCGACGCTCACGCTCGGGCAGGCCGATCTCGACGTGACGGCCGAGGTCGAGGCCGAGAACCAGTTCGCGGAACCCATGTACAGCGGGCAGCAGGTCACCCTGCACGACGCGCTTGCCATCACCCTGCTGACCAGCGCGAACAACTACGCCGAATCCGTTGCGCGGTGGGCGTTCGGCTCCGAAGAGGCCTATCTCGCCGCGGCGCGCACGTGGTTGACCGAGCACGGCCTGACGCAGACGACGCTGGCTGACGCGTCAGGTCTCGACCCCGGCAGCGCGAGTTCGACTGCCGACCTGCTGCGCGTCGCCGCGCTCGCACACGCGAACCCTGCGCTGCTCGCGATCGCGGGCATGTCGACGTATGACCAGGTGGATCTCGGAACGATCGCCAACCAGAACATCCTGCTGGGGGAGGGCGGGGTCGACGGGCTGAAGACGGGGTCGACGAGCTACGCGGGGTTCACCCTGCTGACGTCGGCGGTGGTGCCCGTGGGCTCCGGCGCGGTGGCCGGGTCGGCGGGGTCGTCGACGCCCGCCGAAGTCGACGGGTCGGCTGCGTCGGCGACACTGGTGGCGGTCGTGCTCGGCACCGAGTCGCTGGATGCCCGCTTCGCCACGACCCGCGCGCTGCTGGCGAGTGCCGAAGCCGGGCTGAAGTTCGTGCCGCTCGCGACGGCCGGGCAGGTGTTCGGCACCTACACCTCTGCGTCAGGCGCCGCGTACGACGCCGTGGCGGCCGACCCGCTGTCTGCGGTCGTCTTCGGTGACACGCCCGTGACGCCGACGGTGGCTCTGGATGCCCTGCCGACGGATGCCGCGGGCGCCGTCGTTCCGGCCGCCGGCACGGTCGTGGGTCACACGACCTTCACCGTGGGCACCGCGACGTATGACGTGCCGCTGACGCTCGCTCTTTCGGCGGAGTGACCGGGACGCGGAGCAGACCACACCCTGCGGAGAACCGAAACTCTCATCGAACTCGAGCCGGTCAACTGTCGATACTGAGCTAAAATCGATTCATGGAATTCGAGCAACCGCCAACAGTGATCGTCGGCCGAGTGGGGCGCAGGCTCAACAACGCGCTCATCATGGCGTTCGACGGTGGCGGGGGTGGCGTGCCGTTCGCCACGGCACGCCAGGGGGCCGGCAACGGGTTCGGCATGACGCTGAAGATGCTGTTCGGCCTCGCGAACCACGGCCCCGGCAAGCAAGTCATCACCCTCGCCGACGGGTCGAAGATCGTCTGCGACTGCCACATGCGCGGCTTCTCGACGTTCAGCCGTGACGGCGTCGTCATCGGCCAGGTCGAAGGCACCTCGCTGAATCCGAAGAAGTGGGGGTTCGACCATTCCACCGTCACCGATGGCGACGGTCGAACGCTGTACGCGGTCGAAGCCGACCCCGACCGGCCGAACACGATGAGCCTGCACAGCATGCTGCTGCTCGGTGCAGACCGCGAAGTCCGGGGGTGGCTCGACGTGGTGCTCAGCAGAGACGGGTGGGGCATCGACGTGGGTGCCCTCGGCTTGCCCGGGGTGCTGGGCGACCTCGCCTCATTGACGAGCATCTCCTCGGCCGGCACCGGCGATCTCCCGATCGTCAACAAGGGCACTCGGCTCGTGCTCGCTCGGCCGCCCTCCCCGGCCGAACGCGACGTGCTCCTGGCCATGTGCGTCGACCTGGCCATCTGCGGGCGCACGTACACCCGGTGGGACCAGTCCGTGACCACCTGAGGCGACGCCGCCGCACTCCCGGGATGGCCCCGCGGCGGGGTCGTCCCGTGGCGGAGCGGGCGGCGGCGTGAGGTCAGTTGATGCAGGCGCCCTGCGCGTAGCTGGTGCCGGGAGCGGAAGGGGCCGGTGCGGGTGCCGCGGGGTCCGCCGACGGCGACACCGAAGAGGAGCCCGAGTCGGCACCCGCAGCCGCGGGCGGGTCGGTGACCGCGATCCCGTCCGAGCCGAGGATGACGGTCACGTCGGAGACGGAATCCGTCTCCTCCACCGCGGCGCCGGGCAGGTAGGCGGCCACCGCCTTCGCGTCGCCCTCCTTGCCGGCCGGGTACTGCACGACGGTCGTGTCGCGGGTGTCGCCCGAGTCGGGCGTTCCCGTCGAGAAACCGTATCCGGCCAGCGCCTCGGTGGCGACCGTCGCGACCCCGTCGGCGTCGCTGCCGTTCAGCACGGTCACCGTCACGTCGCCCGGTGCCGACGCCGTAGCGGTGTCGTACGCCGACGGGCCGGCCGCGGCATCCGGAGCCGCGTTGCCCAGCACGCCTGCGATGAAGCCGGGCATCGCGGCGGTGTCGACTTCAACGATCGACACGTCACTGCCGTCGACCTCGATCGTCGGGGTGCCCGTGATCGGAATCGTCGCCGAGCGGATCTTGTCGGCGCTCAGCCCGCGCATCTGCGTGGCGAGGTCGATGATGTTCAGGCCCGGGTCGGTCTCGACCGAGGAGCTGATCGCGTCGAGCACCGAGCCGAGCTTGCCCGGGTTCAGCAGGGTGCCGGCTGACAGGATCTGCCGCGCCTCGACCGAGAGGAAGTACTGCTGCCTCACCTGGCGATCGAGGTCGCCGTTCGGCAGCCCGTGGCGCTGCCTGACGAACGACAGCGCCTGCGAAGCATCGAGCGTCGAGACCCCGGCGGGGAGGTTGATGGCCGAGAAGGGGTCGTCGACGGCCTCGTTGAGGCACACCTGCACCGGCCCGAGCGCATCGACAACATTGTAGAAACCGAGCAGCGAGACGCGCACGAAGTGGTCGATCGTCATCCCGGTCAGGTTCTGGATGGTCGTGATGAGCAGTTGCGCGCCAGCCGATTCCGAGCCACCGTCTTCCACCCCGTGGATGAACGCCGAGTTGAGCTTGTCTTTCCCGTAGCCCGGAATGTCGACCCAGGAGTCGCGGGGGAGCGAGATCATCGTCGCCGAGCTTCCGTCGGCCGGCAGGTGCACGACGATCATCGTGTCGGTGCTCGTTCCGCCGCCGTCGTCTTCGGTGCCGAGCTGGGCGAGCTGCTCGGGGGTGGCGTTGTCGGGGCGGTGGTCGTCGCCGACCAGTAGGATGTTCTGGTCTTTGCCGCTCGAGTTCGTGCCGCCCGGAATGGCGTCGATGTGGTTGATGCCGCCGACGAAGCGCTGGTAGTTGTAGATGACGTAGCCGCCCGTCGTGACGACCGCCAGCACGACCGCGATCACGAACCAGCGCGTCGCAACCTGGCGTCGGCGTCTCCGCCGGCGCTGGTCGGGCGTCAGGATCCGTCGGGGTGAGGTGGCGGTAGTCATCGAGGCGAGCATAGGCATCGCCTGCTGCCGAAACCCTGAACGACCGGCACTTCGGCGGAATTCGTCGGCAGATGCCCGGCTTTCGTCGGCGGTAGATGGCGCGTGAGACGTGAGCACGCCGCCGAGACCCAGCAGCAGGTCGAGAAAAGGTGAAGGACAATGCCGAGCGCATCTCGATGGTCGGCATCGCCCACGCTCCCGGAGCCGGACTGCCCGGTCGGGAATAACGGCGAGCCCTGTCGGTTGTACTGCATGCAAACGTATAGAATTGCACCGCAGAGACAAGGATAGGGTTTCGTCATGACTGAGGCAGTGGGAACAGATCGCAGAGAGTTCGGGCTCGACACGTTCGGTGACGTGATGGACACGCCGACCGGCGAGGCGGTGTCGCATGCGCAGGTCATTCGCAATGTCGTCGAGGAGGGCGTTCTCGCCGACCAGGTCGGGCTGAGCTTCTTCGGGGTCGGCGAGCACCACCGCGAAGACTTCGCCGTCTCGGCGCCCGACGTGGTCTTGGCCGCCATCGCCAGCCGCACCCAGAACATCCACCTCGGCTCGGCGGTCACCGTGCTCAGCTCTGACGACCCGGTGCGCGTGTTCCAGCGCTTCTCGACGCTCGACGCCGTTTCGGATGGCCGTGCCGAAGTGATTCTCGGCCGCGGGTCGTTCACCGAGTCGTTCCCGCTGTTCGGCTACGACATGAACGACTACGAGAAGCTCTTCGAAGAGAAGCTGGAGCTGTTCGCCGAGCTGCTCACCGAGAAGCCCGTCACCTGGAGCGGCTCGACCCGGGCGCCGCTGACCAACCAGTCCGTCTTCCCGACCACCGAGAGCGGGTCGCTCCGCACTTGGATCGGGGTCGGTGGCAGCCCCGAATCCGTCGTCCGCACCGCGCGGTACGGGCTGCCGATGATGCTCGCGATCATCGGTGGATCATCCGCTCGCTTCGCACCCTACGTCGACCTCTACAAGCGGGCGATCACCCAGCTCGAGCTGCCGATGCAGGCGATCGGGGTGCACTCGCCCGGCTACGTCGCAGAGACCGATGAGCAGGCGCGCAACGAGTTCTTCCCGCACTACCAGCAGATGCATGCCCGCATCGGTGCCAGCCGTGGCTGGCCGCCCCTGACGCGCCTGCAGTTCGACAGTGAGGCCACGCCCAACGGCGCGCTCTACGTCGGATCGCCCGAGACGGTGGCGAAGAAGATCGCCGCGACCATCGAGGTGCTCGGGGCGAACCGTTTCGACCTCAAGTACAGCGCCGGCACCCTGCCCCACGAGAACATGATGAAGAACATCGAGCTCTACGGCACGCAGGTCGTGCCTCGCGTCGAGGAGCTGCTCGCCGAGTCGCGCGCGACGGTCTCCGTCTAGTCCAGCCCCACCATCGAAGCGCTCGCCTCCCACAGCCGGGAGGCGAGCGCTTCGTCGTACGCCTGCTTCGTGGCCTTCTGGATGCGACGGCGCTCGTAGTACTCACCCGGCACCCAGTCGACGCCCGGCTCGGTCGTCGCCAGCCAGACCAGGGTGTCGCTTCCCTTCTCCGGGCTCATCATGAGGCGGCCGAGAACGGTGCGGTAGACGAATCGCAGGTTGCTCGACGAACCGGCGGCGAAGCTCGTGCGCACGATGCCGGGGTGGAACGCCGCTGCCTCGATTCCCGACGACCCGTAGCGCTTCTGCAGTTCGCGGGTGAACAGGATGTTTGCGAGCTTGCCATTGCCGTAGGCATGGTTCGGCGTGTACTTCTTCGTCAGGTTCAGGTCGTCGATGTCGATCTTGCCGTACAGGCTGTTGGCGATGCTGGCGGTGTTGATGACGACGCCCTTGGAGTGCTGCAGGCGGTCGAGCAGCAGGTTCGTCAGCAGGAACGGCGCGAGGTGGTTGACCTGCAGGGTCTTCTCGAAGCCGTCTTCGGTCTCCTCCCGGGCAGACAGCAGCCCGCCCGCGTTGTTGGCGAGCACGTCGATGCGGGGGTGGTTCTCGAGCAGTCGGGTCGCCAGGGTGCGCACATCGGAGAGGCGGGAGTAGTCGGCGAGGTAGTAGGGAACCGCGAGTTCGTCGGCCACGGCCTTCGTCTTCGCCTCCGACCGGCCGACGATCACGATGTCGTCGCCCCGCTGCTTCAGGGTGCGGGCGGCGGCACGACCGATTCCGTCGCTCGCTCCGGTGATGACGACAGTTCTCTGGGGCATGGGTGTCTCCTGCGGCGGGTCGGTCGAGCGCTCGGGGGTGCGGCGCCTCGTCGCTGTCTATTCTCCCTGATCGGAGGAGGCGGAGACGATGCTGCGGAACCGCGCGGGCAGACGCACGTTCGAGGGCGCAGCCGCGAACAGCGGGGCGACCTGCTCGGGCCGGTAGCCGGCGATGCCACAGCCGATCTCGGTCACGAGGAAGGTCAGATCGCCGCGGGTGCGCGCGACGTCGAGGAACGTCGCGACCTCGTCGGCGATCACGTCCAGCCCGCTCATCGTGTCTATTCCGTAGCTCTGCCCCTGCAGCCCGTGGCCTTGGCCCCAGACGGCGCCGAACTTCTCGTACGCGGTGCGCGCGGCGCCGCCGCCGTGGGCACCCGAGGCGTTCGAGCCGAACACGAAGATCTCGTTCGGTTCGAGTCGGTCGATGCGATCATCCATACCCCTGAATCTACGCCGGGCCGCCCGGGCGCACCACGCGAGCGGCGCGCGCCCGAACGGCGAAGCCTGCGCAGGCCACCACCACGAGCGCCGCGATGACGACGAGGCCGTCGAGGTGCTCGCCGAAGAACAGCGCTGCCCAGACGATCGTCAGCACCGGTTGCAGCAGCTGGATCTGGCTGACGTTCGAGATCGGCCCGATCGCGAGACCGCGGTACCAGACGAAGAACCCGAGGAACTGGCTGATCACACTCACGTAGGTGAACGCGAGCCAGCCGCCGACGCCGGCGACCAGGGCACCGTGCGACGCCCCGAGCAGTGCGAGCGGCACCATGACCGGCAGCGCCAGCACGAGCGCCCAGCAGATGATCTGCCACGATCCGAGTTCGCGGGCGAGCAGGGCCCCTTCTGCGTAGCCGACCGCGGCGAGCACGACCGCAGCGAGCAGCAGCAGGTCAGACGGCTGGAACCCCGAGAAACCTCCGCCGCTGACCGTCACGAAGACGACCACCGCGAGCAGCCCGACGAGACTGGCGACCCAGAACCCGCGGCTCGGGCGTTCGCCGCCCCGGAGAACCGCGGCGACCGCCGTGGCGGCCGGCAGCACACCGATCACCACCGCGCCGTGCGCGGCCGGAGCCGTCTGCATGGCGAAGCTGGTCAGCAGGGGAAAGCCGGCGACGACGCCGCAGGCGACCACGAGCAGCCTCAGCCAGTGGCGGCCTCGCGGCAGGCGGGGCCGGATGATCGCCAGCACGACGCCGCCGAGCACCGCCGCGACGACCGCGCGACCGGCTCCGACGAAGAGCGGGTCGAGGGTCGAGACCGCGACGCGGGTGAACGGCAGCGTGAACGAGAACGACAGCACTCCGGCGAAGCCGAAGAGGAGGCCTGCCGGGTGGCGGCGTCGGCCTTCCGCGGCCGGCCCGGCCTTCTCGCCGGTGGACTCGTCGGGCGATAGCGCTCGCGAGCTTAGGCCGGTAGCGCTACTGTCGTATGTCATGCAGAACGATAGCACCAACCAGCGGCTCGAGCAGCACCTGCGGCGCCTCGTCGACAGCAGCAGTGCAGGTACGAGACTCCCGACCACGCGGTCACTCGTCACCGAGTTCGCCGTGAGTCCGGTCACCGTGCAGCGGGTGGTGCAGCGCCTCGCCCAGGCGGGTCTCGTCGAGACCCGCCCCGGCACCGGAACGTTCGTTGCGCGCCCCCGTCTGCTGGCCCGTTCCGACTTCTCCTGGCAGACCACTGCCCTCGGCCCCGCCCGCAACAGCTCGACGGCGGTCGGAACCGCGATGGCACTGAACGCTCCCGACGCGATCGCGATGCACAGCGGCTACCCGGCCG
The DNA here is from genome assembly GCF_002931235.1 of Subtercola sp. Z020. Classification (GTDB taxonomy): domain Bacteria; phylum Actinomycetota; class Actinomycetes; order Actinomycetales; family Microbacteriaceae; genus Subtercola. The sequence goes on from NZ_PSTT01000106.1 coordinate 7,645, forward strand.
AAGAACTGCTGCCGACCCGGCTCGTGCGTTCCGCGTTGACCCGGGCGGCCCGGGGGAGTTCGGCGGTCGATCGCCCCCCGGTGGCGGGCCTCGGGGCGTTGCGGGCGTGGTTCGCGAACGACCTGAACGCCGCGGCGGAGGATCGATCATCCGGAATCTCCGCCGACGACGTGATCATCGTGCCGGGTACGCAGAGCGCGCTCACCTCGATCTTCCGCGCTCTGGCGCAACCGGGCGACGCGGTGGTGATGGAGTCGCCGACCTACTGGGGCGCCATCGCGGCAGCCCACCAGGCCGGGCTCGTCATCGTTCCGATAGCCCGCGGCGCCGCCGCACCGACCGCCGAGGCGCTCGACAAAGCGCTGGCCGCCAGCGGTGCCCGGCTCTTCTACGCCCAGCCCAACTTCGCGAACCCGACCGGTGCGCTCTGGAGTGCCGAGCAGACCCGCGCCCTGCTCGATGTGGCACGCGCCCGCAACGCCTTCGTCATCGACGACGACTGGGCGCACGACTTCGGCATCGATGCGGATGCCCGACCGATCATCGCCGACGACACCGACGGTCACGTCGTCTACCTGCGGTCGCTCACCAAGAGCGTCTCGTCGTCGTTGCGGGTCGGAGCGGTGGTGGCGCGCGGCCCCGCGCTCGCGCGCATCCAGGTGGACCGCACCGTCACCGACCTCTACATCAGCGGAACCCTGCAGGCCGCGGCGGTCGACGTCGTCACCGACCCCGGCTGGCGGAGCCATCTCGTGCGCCTGCGTTCGCAGTTGCGCCAGCGCCGCGACACCCTCGCGCACGCGGTGGGGTCGCAGCTCGGCGCCGACACGCTCACCTCTCTGCCGAAGGGCGGGCTGAACCTCTGGCTGCGCTTCGACGACCGGGTGGATGCCGGTGCCCTCGCCGCGCGCTGCCTGGCGGCCGGCCTCGCGGTGGCACCCGGAACCGAATGGTTCCCGACGGAGCCGCCCGGCTCGTTCCTGCGGCTGAACTTCAGCGGCCCCCGGCCGGAGCGGTTCGACGAGGCCGTGGGCATTCTCGCGGCCGCGCTCGCCGCATCCTGAGAGCGGGCGCGGCCTGAACGCGAGCTACGGTCGACCTTCCTCGCTGTACCCCGACTCGGTGCCGTCGTCGACCGGCTCGACGTAGCCGTCAGCACCCGAACGGCCGTCGGCGTCGCGGTCGCTGTCGGCGTCGCCACGCACCGTGTCGTAGGCCGAGTTGCCCTGCAGCCCGTCTTCGATGTCGGCGAGCAGTCTGCCCGGAACGCCGCCACTCGCCGTCGTGTCGTCGTTCTGGGCTCCGCCGTCGTCGCCCTCGAGGCCCTCGACGAGGCCGTTGGTCTGGTCGAACCCGACGATCGGCTCGTCGGTGTCGTGATCGGCGCTGCCTGCGCCCGTGCCGCTGCCCGTGCCGCGGGCCTGTTCGTCAGTCATTGCTCTCACTCGTTCCGTTCGGCCCGTTCACCGGATCGTCGTCGTCGCCGATCGAGTCTCCGCTGTTCGAGGCGCCGTTCACGCCCGGCAGTTCGTCGTCGTCGGCGTGGTCGAGGGCGTCGCCGTCGGGCATGACCCCGCCGATCGAGGCATCCGTGTCGTCTTCGCCGGGAACATGCGACTGCACGCCCGGCGTCGAGCCCGCGGTGGTGTCGGCCGGGCCGGTGGTGGGGAATTCGTTGTCAGTGCTCATGCCAGCGAGCGTAGATCTGCCGCCGCCGCCCGCACAGGGGATTGACACGCCCCGGCCCGGTGCGCGCTGCGAGTGCCGCAGCGCGCACCGTTCCCTCCGCCCCGACAGAGGTCAGGGCATCCCGCTCGGGTGCGCTCAGTTCACCTGCAGGGGGTGCGAGCCGTTCCGGCCCTCTTCGCCGCGGTCGAGCCCGGCGATCGACGTCAGCTCGTCGTCGGTCAGTTCGAAGTCGAACAGGTCGAAGTTCTCTGCCATGCGGTCGCGGTTGTTCGACTTCGGAATCACGATGTTGCCGATCTGCAGGTGCCAGCGCAGGATGACCTGGGCCACCGTCTTGTCGTGCGCCGAAGCGATCGACAGCAGCTCGGGCGACGAGTTGATTCGGCCCTGCCCGAGCGGCCCCCACGCCTCGGTCGCGATGCCGTGCTCGGCGTGGAAGGCGCGGAGTTCGCTCTGCTGCAGGTCGACGTGCAACTCGATCTGGTTCACGGCAGGAACGACGGAGGTCTCGGCGAGCAGCTGCTCGAGGTGCGGCACCAGGAAGTTCGAGACGCCGATCGAGCGGGCGAGCCCCTGCTCCTGGATCTCTTCGAGCGCCTTCCACGCCTCGACGAACGTGCCCTTCTCCGGCGTCGGCCAGTGGATGAGGTAGAGGTCGACGTAGTCGAGTCGCAGCCGGCCGAGGCTCTTCTTCATGGCTTCGACGCCATTCGTCTGGTCGTTGTTCCAGAGCTTGGTCGTCACGAAGAGGTCTTCGCGGGCGACGCCCGACTCAGCGATGGCGTGGCCGACGCCCTCCTCGTTATGGTAGATCGCGGCCGTGTCGAGGTGGCGGTAGCCGACCTCCAGCGCGTCGCGCACGATGCGGCCGGTCTTGTCGGGATCGACCTTGAAGACTCCGAAGCCGAGCTGGGGAATCGTGAGGCCGTCGTTCAGGGTGTACTCAGGGACCGTGTTCGTCATGCCTCAAGCTTAGGCAACTACTCTGGTGCGACGAAGCGCGGCTGAATGCGTCTGTACGCTCTTCTCACCCGCCCGGCCGCAACCGAAGGAGCCCGCGAGAATGCCCGACAGCCCGTTGTCGCGCACCCCCTACGAGGTGCTCGGCGTGAGCCCGCGCTCCACCGACGATGAGGTGCGCCGGGCGTACCGCCGCCTGCTGCGCGAGACGCACCCCGACACCGGTGGCAGTGCGGCCGAGTTCCACGCCGTGCAACTGGCCTGGGAGCAGGTCGGGTCGAGCGTCGACCGCGCGGCCTACGATTCGGGTGCCGGGGCGTCGTCGTCGGCGCCGGATGCCCGGGGTGGGAGTGGCTCGGAACGGGCATCCAGAACCTACCGCCCCGAAGGCAGCTCGCTGAGGGCGCGCTCGTACGGCCACCCCGGGGGCGACGAGCGGGAACACTTCCTGGCGCTCATGCGGGAGTGGGTCGGCCGGGGGGTCGACCTCGCCGACCCCTACGACCCGGCGCTGGTGCGCACAGCGCCCCGCGAGATCAGGCGCTGGCTCGCGAAGGCGATGGCCGAGGAGGAGACCGCGCGCATCGTTTCGACGCTCGGCATCGGCTACACGATCTGGAACAACGTGCTCGTCGACCGCACGGGCGAGAACATCGACCAGCTCGTGCTCGGGCCGGCGGGGCTGTTCGCGATCCAGTCGGAGGACTGGGGGAGTGTCGTCAGGCTCTCGCGGGGCGAGCTGGAGGGGGAGGGCATTGCGGAGGGCGAGGAGCCGTTCCGCTCGCTCGGCCACAATGCCCGGGCACTCGGCCGGTCGCTCGGCGTGAAGTTCACGGCGCTGGTGATCGTGGTTCCCGACGACGATCTCGAGGCACCGATCGACCAGATCGAGCGCGGACGGCTCGCGGGCGCTGTCGTCGTGCGGCGTTCGGTGCTTCCGCAGCTCCTCAGAAACGGGGTCGGTGGGGGAGAACGGGCCAGTGTCGACCGTGTCTTCGAACTGCGGTCGCGGTTGCAGCAGGGTGTGCGGTTCGTCTGAACGGCGTCTGGATGTCGCGACCGACGTCCGTCGCCATGTCCGAGTGAATCGTTCCATCGTGGGCGGGAATCGGCAGTGGTTGACGCTTCAACAAACCTGAAAGTGCCCTCAGTGAAAGTGACAAACAGGTAACGGTTCGGTAACCTCGAGAAGTCGTCGGGTCACCCGAACCGATTCTGACGACTGGACTGGACATCAAGCACCCAGATCCTGACGGGCCGGTGAAAGCCGCGCGGCCCGTGCGCGCCCGGCGCGCCGGAGGACTACGACACGTGACTGACTCGAGCGAACGACCAGAAGATTCCGCGCATCTGGTGCCCAGCCCGAGTTTCGAAGTCCCTGTGGTCACGGCCAGCCTGAGCCGCCGAGAGCTGCGCCAGCGCCTCGAGGTGTCGAGCGTCGAGCCGGTCATCGAGACGCGGCGGGAGCGCCGCGAGCGGGAGCTCGCCGCGGCCGCTGCGGCTTCGTCGGTCGAGTCTGAGGCCTCTGCCTCGGTGGCGGCTGCGGTGACCGCGCCTGCCGCAGCGCCTGTTGCGACCGCGACGGCTGCCACGCCTGCCGCCACCACGCCCGCGACCACGCCTGCCGCGGGTGCCGTCGCCGGTTCCGCAGCTGCATCGCCGCTCGCCGCCGCGATGTCGGCAGCCGGGGTTCGCGCTGCCGAATCGCGCCGTGCCCGCCGAGCCGTCACGGGGCTCGACCACCTGCTGCCGGCTTCCGTGCCTGCCGAGGCGACCTCGTCGCCGGCCGCTGCCGCTGCGCCCGCCGCTACGGCCGAAGCCGTCGGCGCCGCGTCGGTCACCGTCCCTGCCGCCACCTCCACGCCTGCCACCTCCACGCCCGCCGCCGCCACACCGGCCGCGTCGCCCGCTGCTCCGTCGGTGCGCGCGACCACCGCATCGACGCCGGCGGCCCCGGCCCCGGCTGCCGCCGCAACCACTGTGCACACGATGACGTTCAGCCGTGACGACGAAGCGCAGGCGCGCGGGCCCGTCGCCGCCCCGCGTGGAGCCCGAGCATCCGTCTCGACTGGCGACCCGCAGCGCCGCGTGCTGCCACGCATGCGTCGCGCATCCGCCCCCCGCCCCGACAGCCGCAAGCGCACCATCGTGAACTCGGCCGTCATGGTCGCGACAGCCAGCCTGGTCGCGACCATCGCCCTGCCGGCCTACGCCTACTCCACCCCCGACAGCCTCGAGAACCCAAAGGTGACCGCCAGCAGCGAGCTCGGCATCCAGCAGCTCACAGTGAGCGGCGCGAACGCCCAGTCATCGTCGCGTGACGACTTCACCACCACGGGCAACCTGGCGGCGATGGACTCCACCACCGGCACGACGGTGTCGGCGACCGTGCAGGCGCTGGCCTCGGAGCTGATGGCCGACGTCGCCTCCGGCAAGCTCGTCGGCTCGGTGCCCGACCACATCGTCGAGATCCGCAACCTGGCGAACGGCGTCGCCGTGCCCGGTTGCGGCGTCGACTACCGCGTTCTGCAGACCATCAAGGTCGCCGTCGATAACTTCGACAAGGTCGGTGTCAGCGACATCAACCGGCACTGCACGGGCCAGATCGAGGGCGCGGGAACGGCGTCGTCGCACTACAAAGACGGCGGCGGGCACGCGGTCGACTTCTACATTCTGAACGGCCACGGGCTCACCGGCGCCGACTCCGACTCGATCAAGCTGATCAACCTGCTTGACCCGCTGGTTCCGAAGGGCAGTGGCCTCGGCCAGGCCGAGTGCCGCTCGACGTCGCTGCCGCTCAGCAACTTCGCCGCCTTCGATGACACCTGCACCCACATGCACGTCGACTTCGGCAACGCCCAGGGCGTCGCACTGAAGGGCTGACGCCCCACCTCGGCGCCGCTCACCCCGGCTGACGGCGGGCCGGCGCCGCACCGATTTCTGCCCTGCTCACTCCGGCTGACGGCCGGGCCGCGCCGACGCCCCGTTAGCGCAGCGCCCCCGGAACCGGCTGCGGGCACGCCCTGTTCAGGGCCTGCCACTCGCTCTCGGGCATCGTCTCGCTCAGCTCGGCGACCGACGACGAGGCCATCGCCGACCACGGCGCCGTGTCGTACTGGTCGAGAAAGACCTGCAGGCTCGGCGGGTCGGCCACGGTGTATCCCCGGGAGTCGAGGCAGTCGCGCTCCCTCAGTTCCGCCGCGTAGAGCAGGTGCTTCTGGCGGTCGTCGACCGGGAACCGGGCCCCCACCTCGCGGTTGCAGGCCCAGGTGTCGGCGACGTACCGGTCGTACTGCTCCACGGGAATCGTCTCGCTCGACGCGTCGATCGCCCCGTCGTCGGTGAGCGTCACATCCCAGCCGCGGGCGGTCACGCACCGGTAGAGCGCATCGGCGACCGGTGACTGGCTCAGTGCCGTCTGCGCGCTCGGTTCCGGATGCCCGGGGCCTCCGCTGCACGCGCTGAGTGACGTGAGCAACGCCAGCGCCAGAGCGCCCGGAACGGTCACGGAGGCGAGGGTCGAGCGGCGGAGGACGGGCATCCAGAACCCCTTTCTGAGAGTTTCTTCGCGTCGTTGTGGCCCCGACGCCTGAGGCATATAGTGAGGATCACTCACTCACAACGATCCCACCGAACAGCCTCCGCGTCAACGGAGAAGTGGGAGAAGGAAGACACCATGAAGTCACTGCCCCGAACCCTCGCAGCGCTCACCGTCGCTGCCGGCCTCGTGCTCGCGAACGCACCCGGCGCCAGCGCCAACACGATCGACTTCGGCTCGCAGGTCTGCGGCTGGGGTGGGCCCTCCGCCGCCTCGACGGCCTACGTCAGCGCGACGAGCGTGCACCTGCACCAGGCGAACGGCGTCGGGTGGACGAGCCGTACGTTCGGTTCGGGGTTCCACCGCTACTCGAACGGCAACGGCGTGGTGAGCATGCAGATCTCCTACCCGTCGGGCACCGAGACGGGCCGCGCCTTCTCCTGCGCCAACGGTTCGTTCTGACGCCGGGGCCCCGACGCGCCGGGCCCACCCCACCGAAGGAGGAAGCATGTCGAATGATCGGCTGATCAGCTCGGGTCCGTTCGAAACGTTGGCTGACGCGCGCTCCGGCATGGCGGTCGGTCGCGTGCGCGGCGCCGACAGCCTCGTTCTCGCCTGCGCCGAGGTGGGCGTCAACCTGGGCCGCTTCGACGCCCGCGTCATCGACGAGGTCGGGCAGCTCGACGGGGCGTCCGTCTGGGTGCTGGCGTCGATCATCCGCCGCGCGGGCGCCCACGGCCTATGAGCACGCCGGTCGTGCGATCGGTGGGCGGGCGCGGTGTGGCCCGAGCGCTGCGGGCGATCCGGCGGGTCGGGATGCCTGCGGCCGCCATTCTGGTGGCCGGCATCCTGCTCGCCGGCTGGGCGCTGTCGATCATCCTGACGCCGCCCACGGCGTCCGCCGAATCGGCCGGTTTCACAACGGTGCAGGTCACGCAGGGTGAGGTCGGATCGCAGCTCTCGCTGAACGTGGCGGCGGAATGGGCGCCCGCGCCCGTCGGCACCAACCAGGCCGCCGGAATCGTGACAGCGGTCGAGCCGCCGAGCACGGGCCCCGTCGGCCAGGGCGCCCGGCTCTTCGCGGTCGACGGCAGGCCCGTGGTCGTCGCCCGGGGCGACACCCCGGCGTACCGCGCCATCGGCCCGGGCGATTCCGGCGACGATGTGCGCCAGCTGCGAGGGATGCTCGCCGACCTGGGGTACCTCGCCCCCTCGTCCGGTACAACCCTCGACGACGATGCGGTCGCGGCCGTGGAGCGCTGGCAGGATGCGCTCGGGGTGCCCTCCACGGGCGAGGTGGAGTTCGGCGACGTGATCTTCGTGCCCACCCTGCCCGCGCGACTGACCGTGCGGGGCGACCTCGTCAGGCGCGGTGCCCGCGTCGCCGGCGGAGAGGAGGCTGTGCTGGCCCTCGGCGCCTCGCCCGTCTTCACCCTCCCGGTGGGCGACGCCCAGGCGGCGCAGGTTCCGACCGGTGCGCGGGTCGCGATCGATGCGCCTGCCGGTGGATCGTGGGCGGCAGTCGTCGCCGGCCGTGCGGCCGCCGCTTCGGGCGCGACTGTCGTGCTCGGCCTCGCGGCGGTGCCGCCGCCGCCGTCACCGTCGCCGTCGCCCGACGAGGGTGCCGCCGTCCAAGCCGGGCCTGGGGGCGCAGCCTCGCCGGGCTCCGGTGGTAGCGGAGGCCCCGCCGCTGAGGCACCGATCTGCGGTGACGCGTGCGACAGCATCCCGCTGGCCGGGCAGACGCTGCTGGCTGCCACCGTCACCACGGTCGAGACGGTGCGCGGCGCCGTGGTGCCCACGATCGCGCTGCAGACGGATGCCGGCCAGCAGCTCTCGCTCGTCGACACCGAAGGAACCGCGCATCCGGTGACCGTCGAAGCCGAAGCGCACGGCATGTCGGTCGTCTCGGGAGTCGACCCCGGCCTCGTGGTGCGCATCCCCGAGTCGACGGCATCCTTCCCGGGCAGCGCCGCCGCCGCCCCCGCTGCCGGCGCCGCCCCGGCTGCCGGCGCCGCCCCGGCTGCCGGCGCCGCCACGGCT
>NZ_PSTT01000038.1 GCF_002931235.1 Subtercola sp. Z020
GCGGCCGGCGCAGGGGGCCTCGGCGCGGCGGGGGCGCGGCTACGCGTCGCGCTGCGTGATGCGGCGCGCGAGCGCCGCGAGCTCGATCTTCGCCGGCTCGGCCAGGGGCGCGGCAGCAAGCGCAGCCAGCGCGTCGTCGACGTGCCCGGCGATCAGCGCCTCCACCCGGTCTGCTGCGCCGCTCGACACGATCGTCGCCTGCAGGGTCGCGATCTGCTCCGGCGTGAGGTCGGGGTCGCCGAGCATCTCGTCGAAGATGCGACGGCTGCCGGCCGAGAGCGTCTGCCGGGTGAGGGCGACGAGCACCGTGCGCTTGCCCTCGCGCAGGTCGTCGCCCGACGGCTTGCCGGTGCGGGCCGCGTCGCCGAACACACCGAGCTGGTCGTCGCGCAGCTGGAACGCAATGCCGAGCGGCAGCCCGAACGCCTGCAGCGCGGCGACCTGCTCCGCCGATGCGCCGTGCAGGCGCGCCCCGAGCACCAGGGGCGCCTCCACGCTGTACTTCGCCGACTTGTAGACGATGACCCGTTCCGCCCGCGAGAGCAGTTCGCCCTCCGGCACGACCGGCCACGCCCCCTCTTCGTGCACATCGAGGTACTGCCCGAGCGTCACCTCGACGCGCATGCGGTTGAACTCCCGGCGAGTGGATGCCGCGGCATCCGGTTCGAGCACCTGCAACGCGTCGCCCACCAGCTCGTCGCTCCACGCCAGCAGCAGATCGCCCATCAAGATGCCGCTCGCCCGCCCGTACGCCACGGCGTCACCCGAGAAGCCCGACGAGGTGTGCAGGTTCTCGAAGCTGCGGTGCGCGGCGGGCATGCCCCTGCGGGTGTCGGAGTTGTCGATGATGTCGTCGTGCACGAGCGCTGCGGCGTGGAAGAACTCGAGCGCCGTGCAGAGCCCGACGAGCGCCCGGAACTCTGACTCGCCGGGGCCGGAACCGTACCCCGTGGCCTGCTCGGCGCTGCGGATCTCGGGCTCGAGAACGGCCCGCCAGCCCCAGTAGCAGAACTGCGCCCGGAACCGTTTGCCCCCGCTGAGAAGATTCCGCGAAAAATCGCCGAAAGGCGCCAATTCGTTCGCTATAGAGGCGAGAATGGGATCGCGGTCAATGAGGAAGTCAGCGATGTGAGAGTCGACCAACTTCGTCAGGCGTGTACTTTCGGTCACGCGCCTAGCCTAGCTACGATCGCAGCAGTATCATTTGACGGCGCGGTACCAACCGGTCCGCACGCGGGTGAGCTGCGAAACTACGGTCGATACCGAACCTAGAGGTGAATGAAATGCCGCTTTCGGAGCAAGAGCAGAAGCTCCTCGATGAGATGGAACGCAGTCTCTATCACAATGATGCCGATTTCGTGTCGGCGGTCGGAGCCGGGCGAGGTCGCCTGAGCTACGGGTCGCTGGTTCTCGGTGTGCTGGTCGCCATCGTCGGCCTGGCCGTCGTGATCGTCGGGGTGGTCATCCATCTCCCGCTCGTCGGCATCCTGGGTTTCGCCGTGATGTTCACCGGCGTGCTCCTGGCCCTCCGACCGACCAAGGCGCTCGGCCGTATGCGCGGCGGCAGTGCAGCCCCCGGCGCGGCCAGCGCGGGTGCCTCACGCAAGCCGGCCGGCAAGGCCGGCTTCATGGACCGACTGAACGACCGGTGGGACGACCGCAACGAGAAGAACGAGTAGCCTCGCACCCCACAACGACCTGAGAGAGAGACCGGCCCCCGCGGGCCGGTCTTTTTTTGTGCCCGAAAGGGAGGGCTCGAACGATCTGTGGAGGAAAACACCAGCATTGTGGAGGGATGTGGAGTAACGTGGAGGCACACCCGCAGTCTGGCCGGAAATGAGGGGAGTGAAGGAGCATGTTCCTTGGTACCTACACCCCCAAGCTCGACGACAAAGGGCGCATCATCCTCCCGGCCAAGTTCCGCGACGAACTCTCGAGCGGTGTCGTCATGACCCGTGGGCAGGAGCACTGTATCTACGTGTTCTCCACGCGTGAATTCGAGACCGTGCACGAAAAGATCCGCCAGGCACCCGTGACCAACAAGACGGCGCGTGACTACCTCCGCGTCTTCTTGTCTGGCGCGAGCGCGGAGAACCCCGACAGCCAGCACCGGGTCACCGTGCCGGCACCACTTCGCAGCTACGCCGGCCTCGATCGCGACCTCGTCGTGATCGGCGCAGGCAGCCGTGCAGAGATCTGGGACGCCGAGGCCTGGGAGACCTACCTCGCCGAGCAGGAAGCCAAGTTCTCCGACACCGACGAGGAGGTGATTCCGGGACTCTTCTGATGTTCCGCGCCCCGTGACTCCCAGCCGTTCGCCCTGACACACTTCCCCGGTGCCAGGTCGACTCGGGTGGGGATCAGGGGGCACGGCCTCAGAACCCGCTTCTCATGGAGATCTCCCGCATCCACACCCCCGTCATGCTCGAACGGTCTATCGACCTCCTCGGCCCCGCCATCGGCGAGCCGGGGGCCGTGCTCGTCGACGGCACCCTCGGCCTGGGTGGCCACGCCGAAGCCTTCCTCGCCCGTTTTCCCGACCTCACACTGGTGGGTCTCGACCGTGACCTCGAGGCGCTGGCGCTGGCGGGGGAGCGGCTCGCGCCGTTCGGTGAGCGCGCGAAGCTCGTGCACTGCCGCTATGACGAGATCCAGGATGCTCTGCGGGGGCAGGGCTACCAGGCCGTGCAGGGCATTCTGCTCGACCTCGGTGTCTCGTCGATGCAGCTCGACCGGGCAGAACGCGGTTTCGCCTACTCGAAGGATGCGCCGCTCGACATGCGCATGGACGGTACCGCAGACCTGACCGCAGAACAGATTCTCGCCGAGTACTCAGAGGCCGACCTCCGCCGCATCTTCTGGGAGTACGGCGAAGAGCGCCTGGCTGCCCGTTTCGCCCGGCGCATCGTGGAGCGCCGCGCCGACCACCCTCTCGTGAGGTCGGCCGAGCTGGTCGATCTGCTCTCGAAGGCGACCCCGGCGGCCCTCGCCCGGCAGGGGCACCCGGCAAAACGCGTCTTCCAGGCCCTCCGCATCGAGGTCAACCAGGAGCTCGCGTCGCTCGAAGCCGTCGTTCCGGCGGCCATCGCCTCGCTCGCCCTCGGCGGCCGCATGGTCGTTCTCTCGTACCAGTCGCTCGAAGACCGCATCGTCAAGCGAGCGCTCGCTGCCGCGACCACCTCCTCCACCCCGCCGGGCCTGCCCGTCGAACTCCCCGAGCACCAGGCGCAACTGCGGCTGCTCGTTCGGGGTGCCGAACTCGCCACCGATGACGAGAAGGCTGCCAACCCCCGATCCACCCCCGTGCGACTGCGCGCGGCTGAGCGAGTGAGAGTCGCATCATGACCAGTGTCGCCCCAACCCGTCTGCCCCGGGCATCCAGTTCCGCAACCGCGCTCGCCGACCCGTACGCCGATCCCTTCGCCGACGCGTTCCTCGGTGACTACTCGCCGCCTGTCGCCCCGAAGTCGCCGTTCAGCATCGCCGCGGCGGGCGTTCTGCGCCGCCGCAAGCCGAAGCTCGCCTACGCGGCGGTCGTGGTCGTCGGGGTGTTCGCGATCGTCGTGGCGCAGCTGATGCTGAGCATCGGGCTCTCGAACGGCGCGTACGAGATCGAGTCCCTGCAGTCGCAGCAGAAGGAGATAGACCGTACGAACAGCGCGCTCTCCGAGCAGCTCGACGGGCTCAGCGCCCCGCAGAGCCTGGCCGCCAGTGCGGAATCGCTCGGCATGGTCGCCAACGTGCACCCCGCGTACCTGCGCCTCTCCGACGGCGCTGTGCTCGGCACGCCGCAGACCGCCTCGTCGACGTCGGGCTCGCTCACGAACGGGCAGCCGTCGCTGGTGCCGAACGCGCTGACGACAGCTGCGGCCGCTGCCGCCGCCGGAGCCGCCGCGCCCGCTTCCGCTTCCGCGGCCGCGGCCGCAGCCGCCGGCGCAGAGGGAGCGGCGGCCACCGCGGGCACGCCGGTCGGCGCCCCGAGCGCGCCTCCCGCCGCTGCCGCGACCGCCGCAGTACCGTGGCAGGGCCAGCTGCCCTCGCCGACCACTCACTGATCGCACGCCTGACAGGCTCCACCGTAAGGACACCTCGCCCGTGACGAGTTCCCGTTCCACCCGCAACCGAGTCGCCGTGTCGATCGTCGTGATCGTGGCCCTGGTCGCGGTTCTGGTCGTCAGGCTCGTCGACATCCAGGTGGTGCAGGCGAGCGACCTGAACGCCCAGTCGTACGACAAGCTGAGCGTGCCGCAGGCGATCTACGGCCCCCGCGGCGACATCGTCGACGCGAACGGTGTCGTCCTCGCCACGACCGTCATCCGCTACAACGTGACGGCTTCGCCGAAGGATGTCGCGGACTACACCCCCGTCGACCCGACGACGGGCGGCGACCTTCCCGATGTGACACCGAACGAGGCGGCCGCGAAGATCGCCGCGATCACCGGCCAGACCGCCGACGCGGTCTACGGCCTGCTGACGGCCGACAAGACCTCCTCGTACGCGCTCATCATCAAGGGCATCGACCTCGACAAGTACCGCGCGATCGTCGCCCTCGACATTCCGTGGCTCTACTACGAGACCGACCCGCAGCGCATCTACCCCAACGGCAGCGTGGCCGGCAACATCGTCGGCTTCATGGGCAACGACGATGCGGGCACGCTCGTCGGCACGGGTGGCCTGGAGCAGAAGGAGAACCAGTGCCTCGCCGGTTCCGACGGGCTGCAGACGTATGAGAAGGGCGCAGACGGCGTCGCCATTCCGAACACGACCGTTCTCGACAAGGAGCCGGTGAACGGCTCCACCGTGGTCACCACCATCGACAGCGACCTGCAGTACTACTCGCAGCAGGTTCTCGCGCAGCAGGTCACGGCGACCGGTGCCGAGTGGGGGAGCGTCGTCGTCACCGAGGTGAAGACCGGCAAGCTGCTGACGGTCGCCCAGTACCCCACGGCCGACCCGAACAACCTCGACGCGACCGACCCGAGCTTCTGGGGCGCCATCGCCTTCGACCGCCCGTTCGAGCCCGGCTCGACGTTCAAGTCGGAGTCGGCCGCGACCATCATCGACGCGGGCAAGGGCTCCCCGACGACCGGCACGGTCGTGCCGCAGCGCTACAAGACACCCGGCGGCGCGGTCATCACCGATGACGAAGCGCACGGCCCGGAGCAGATGACCCTGACGGGCATCATGCAGGTCTCCTCGAATGTCGGCATCTCGCTGCTCTCCGCGATGCTCACCGACCAGCAGCGCTACGAGTACATGAAGAAGTTCCACCTCGGCGAGTCGAGCGAGGTCGGTTTTCCGGGCGAGTCGGAGGGCATCATCCGCGACCCCACGCAGTGGGACGAGCAGACCCTCTGGAACACGTCGTTCGGCCAGGGCCTGACCACGACCGCCGTGCAGGTCGCCAGCATCTACCAGACCCTCGGCAACGGCGGGGTGCGGATGCCGGTGAGCCTCGTCGAGGGCTGCAAGGCCGCCGACGGCACCCTCACCGAGACTCCCAGCACGCAGGGCGAGCAGGTCGTCTCCAGCACCGCCGCGCAGCAGACGGTCGACATGATGCAGAGCGTCGTGCAGGGCGGATACGCGGCGTCGCTGCTGAAGATCCCCGGCTACAACGTCGCCGCCAAGACGGGCACGGCTGAGGTCAGCAACGGCCAGGGCGCCTACGGAGGCGGCTACCTCACGAGCGTCGCAGGCCTGGCTCCGGCGGAGGCTCCGCAGTACGTCGTTTCGGTCAACCTGATGAAGCCGGTTACCATTACTAACGGTTCAGCTGCGGCTCCGGTCTTCCAGAAGATCATGTCGCAGGTGCTCCAGAAGTACCGCGTGGCACCCTCCACCGTTCCCGCGGCCGACTACCCGACCAGCTATTGAACTCGCGAGGAGCCAGGTGACGACAGGGCACACTTCCGGGCTGCGACCCGAACGCCCCGATCTCCGCCCCCTCCCCGATCTGGCTCGCCGGTTCGACCTCGAGGTGCACGGCGACATCGAGGGGCTGGCCGTGACCGGCATCACCCTCTCCTCCAAGTCGGTCGAACCGGGTGACCTGTACGTGGGGCTGGCCGGCGTCAACGCGCACGGCGCGCAGTTCGCGGGCGATGCGCGCGAGAAGGGGGCCGTCGCGATCGTGACGGATGCCCGGGGCCACGCCCTCGCTGCGCACTCGGGCCTGCCCGTTCTCGTCACCAGCGACCCCCGGGCCTCCCTCGGGGCGCTGTCGGCCTGGGTCTACCAGACCACCGACTACGCACCCCTTCTCTTCGGCATCACCGGTACGAACGGCAAGACGAGCGTGGCCTACATCATCGAGGCCGTGCTGCGGCAGCTCGGCGTACTCGCCGGTCTCAGCACCACCGCAGAGCGACGGATCGGCGACTACGCGGTCACGAGTTCCCTGACCACTCCCGAGGCGACGGAGGTGCACGGTCTGCTCGCCCGCATGCGCGAGGCCGATGCGGCCGCCGTCGTGATCGAGACGAGCGCCCAGGCACTCACCCGGCACCGCGTCGACGGGATCGTGTTCGACGTCGTCGGCTTCACGAACCTCACGCACGACCACCTCGACGACTACGGCACGATGCAGGCCTACTTCGAGGCGAAGGCGCCGCTCTTCACCGCCGAGCGGGCGAAGCGCGGCGTGGTCATCAACGACGCGGAGTGGGGTACCAAGCTCGCGCGCGCCGCGACGATCCCTGTCGTGCAGCTCTCGACCTACCCGGGCAAGGCCGCCGACTGGTATGCGGCGATCCTCCGCGAGACGATCGACGAGACCCGCTTCATCCTGAACGGGCCCGACGACCAGTCGATCACGACATCGATCCCGGTGCTCGGCCGGCACATGGCCGAGAATGCCGCCCTGGCTCTGGTCATGCTGGTCGAGGCGGGCTACCCGCTCGCCGACATCGCTGCGGCGTTGACCCGAGACGGCGGCATCGACGTCTACATTCCCGGGCGGGCCGAACGCATCGCGAACTCCGGGCCGGCCGTGTTCATCGACTACGGGCACAGCCCCGACGCCTTCACCAGCACGCTCGACTCGTTGCGCCGGGTGACCGACGGGCGCATCATCATGGTCTTCGGCGCCGACGGCGACCGCGACCCCTCGAAGCGCGTCGAGATGGGCCAGATCGCCGCCCGGCTCTCCGACGTCGTGGTGGTCACCGACTTCCACCCGCGGAACGAAGACCCCGCGGCGATCCGGAAGGTGCTCGTCGATGCGGCGCGCGCGGCCGTGCCCTCGCGCGAGCTCTACGAGGTCGCCGACCCGCGAGACGCGTTCCGGCAGGCCCTGGCCGTCGCGACACCCGACGACGCGATCCTCTACGCCGGCCCCGGCCACGAGGACTACCACGAGGTGGCCGGCGTGCACATTCCCTACTCCGCGCGAGACGACGCTCGCCTCGCGCTCCACGAATCCGGATGGCTCTGACCCATGCTCGACCTCACCCTTGACGACACGGCCCGCATCGTGGGCGGCACCCTCGTTCTCGGCGACCACGCTGTGCAGGAGGGCACCTCCGGCATCTCCGTCGTGAACGGCGCCGTCGACACCGACTCCCGCGAGATCGTGCCGGGCGGCATCTTCGTCGCCAAGCCCGGCGAGTTCAGCGACGGGCACCTCTACATTCCCGCCGCCATCGCGAACGGCGCGGCCCTCGTCATCGCCGAGCACGTCACCGACGACCTGACCGTTCCGCAGATCATCGTGGCGAACTCGGTCGAGGCGCTCGGGATGCTGGCCACAGAGGTGATCCGGCGCATCCGCGAGCTCGGAGTGCTCACCGTCATCGGCATCACCGGCTCGAACGGCAAGACCACCACGAAGAACCTGGTGCGCGCCATCCTCGAACAGCACGGACCGACGATCGCCCCCCGCGACTCGTTCAACAACGAGGTCGGTGCTCCGCTGACGATGCTGAAGGTCGAGCCGGAGACCCGGTTCCTCGTCGCCGAGATGGGCGCGAGTGCTCCCGGCGAGATCACCCGGCTGGTGCGCATGGCCCGCCCCGACATCGGCGTCGTGCTGACGGTCGGCCTGGCCCACGCCGGCGAGTTCGGCGGTATCGAGAAGACGCTCGCGACGAAGACCGAGATGGTCACCGACCTGCTGCCGACGGATGTCGCGGTGCTGAACCTCGACGACTACCGGGTCGAGAGCATGGCCGAGAAGACCCGCGCCGAGGTTCTGTGGTTCGGCCTCGATGCGACTGCGGGAGTGCGGGCATCCGAACTCCTGCAGACGGCGAAGGGCACCGACTTCACGCTCACCCTGCCGACAGGTGAGTCGGAGCGGGTGCACTTCGGTGTGCTCGGCGAGCACCACGTCACCAATGCCCTGGCCGCGGCATCCGTCGCCCACACCGTCGGGGTGCCCCTGGAGTCGATCGTCGCCGGGCTCGAGTCGGTGACGCGGGCCGAACGCTGGCGAATGGAGGTGCTGCCCTCGACCCAGGGGGTCACCATCATCAACGACGCGTACAACGCGAGCCCGGATTCGATGCTCGCGGGGCTGAAGACCCTCGCCCAGATCTCGGGTGAAGGCATCCGGCGCGTGGCGATCCTCGGCGAGATGAGCGAGCTCGGCGAGTTCTCGCTCGAGGAGCACGACCGCATCGGCCGCACCATCGTGCGGCTCGGCATCGAGCGCATCTTCGTCGTCGGTGAGGGCGCCCGCGCGCTGCACCTGGCGGCGACGCACGAAGGCTCGTGGGACGGCGAGTCCGAGTTCTTCGACACCGCCGACGAGGCGTACGATCGGCTGTCGAACGAACTGCGTTCGGGGGATGTCGTACTGGTCAAGTCGTCGAACTCGGCGGGGCTGCGTTTTCTCGGCGACAGGCTGGGGGAGCTCTTCGCATGATCACACTCATCGGTGCGGGCGGCCTCTCGATGGTCTTCTCGCTGTTCATGACCCCTGTCTTCATCAGGCTGTTCAAGAAGCTGGCCTGGGGCCAGTACATCAACATCGACGGCCCGGCGTCTCATCACGTCAAGCGCGGAACGCCCACCATGGGCGGCATCGTCATCATCCTGGCGACGCTGTTCGGCTACTTCGGGGCACTGCTGGTCACCGGCAACCCGCCCTCGGTCTCTGTGCTGCTGGTGCTGTTCATGATGGTGGGCCTCGGCATCGTCGGGTTCATCGACGACTTCCTGAAGGTGCGCAACCGGCGGAGCCTCGGCCTCGGCCCGACGGCGAAACTGGTCGGCCAGCTGCTGGTCGGGGGCAGCTTTGCCCTGATCGCGATGAACGCCCAGGGGCCGAACGGCCTGACGGTGGCCTCGACGCACATCTCCGCCATCCGCGACCTCGACTTCGACTTCCTTCAGTGGGGGGTGATCGCCGGAACGATCGCCTTCGTGGTCTGGATCGTGCTGATCGTGCTGGCGACGTCGAACGCGGTGAACCTCACCGACGGTCTCGACGGTCTCGCGCCCGGTTCCGCCATCCTCGCGATCGGCTCGTTCGTCATCATCGGTTTCTGGCAGGCGAACCAGTCGTGTGCGAGCCTGACGCTCGACCCCGACGTGACCTTCAAGTGCTACAACGTGAACCAGCCGCTCGATCTGGCCGTGGTGGCCGCGGCCGTCGCCGGTGCGCTGATCGGCTTCCTGTGGTGGAACACGAACCCCGCCAAGATCTTCCTCGGCGACACCGGTTCGCTGGCCATCGGCGGGGCGCTGGCTGCCCTGGCCATCGAGAGCCGCACAGAACTGCTGCTCATCCTGATCGGCGGCATCTTCGTGATCGTCGCGGGCCAGGTGGTCGTGCAGCTCACCTACTTCCGTCTCACCGGCGGCAAGCGCATCTGGCGCGCGAGCCCGCTGCACCACCACTTCGAGGTGAAGGGCTGGGCAGAGGTCACCATCGTGGTGCGCTTCTGGATCATCGCTGGCCTCTGCGTGGCAGCCGGCGTCGGCGCCTTCTACCTCGAATGGATCCTGCAGGATTGACTGACACGACCGACCGCCTCGCATCCCTGACCAGCTGGCACTCCGACTGGAGCGGCCTGCGGGTCGGCGTGCTCGGCCTCGGCAAGACCGGTTTCTCGGTCGCCGACACCCTCGTCGAACTCGGTGCGCGCGTGCTCGTCGTCGCCCAGCGCGCCGACGATTCGCAGGTGCGTCTCGTCGAGGTGATCGGTGCGGGCCTGGTGCTCGATGCGGTTCTGGATGCCGCGCCCCCCGCCCTGGTCGACCTCGACCCCGAGGTGCTCGTCGTGTCGCCGGGCTTCCACCCCGATCATCCGGTGCTCCTCTGGGCTGCCGCGCGGGGAATCCCGGTCTGGGGCGATGTGGAACTCGCCTGGCGCCTCCGGGACAAGGTGGGCGAGCCTGCCAAGTGGGTGGCGATCACCGGAACGAACGGCAAGACCACCACGACCCAGCTGACGGCGACCATGCTCGTCGCGGGCGGCCTGCGGGCCGCGCCCTGCGGCAACATCGGCATCCCGGTGCTCGACGCCATCCGTGACCCCCAGGGTTTCGACGTTCTGGTCGTCGAGCTCTCGAGCTACCAGCTGCATTCGACCTTCAGCATGTCGCCGCACGCGGCGGTCTGCCTGAATGTCGCCGAAGACCACCTCGACT
Source organism: Subtercola sp. Z020 (assembly GCF_002931235.1). Classification (GTDB taxonomy): domain Bacteria; phylum Actinomycetota; class Actinomycetes; order Actinomycetales; family Microbacteriaceae; genus Subtercola. Next base: position 10,597 of record NZ_PSTT01000038.1, read on the forward strand.
GGCACGGCTCGTTCGAGGCGTACACCGCGGCGAAGGCCAGGGTCTACACGAACACGAAGGTGGCCTGCGTCTACAACAGGTCGGATGCCCGCACCATCGCCATGGTCGAAGAGGCCGAGGTGATCGACGGCGCCCGCGCCATCGGTTTCGGGCTCGGCGTGCCGGGGCTCAGCGATTTCGGGGTCGTCGACGGCATCCTCTGCGACCGGGCGTTCACCGAGGATCGCCGCACGACCGCGCTCGAGATCACCACCGTCTCGGCCCTGGCCGCGCGCGGGCTCGGGGCGCCGCACACGGTCGCCAACATCCTCGCCGCCGCGGCACTCGCCCGATCGTTCGGGGTGCCGATCGAGGCGATCCGCGCCGCCCTCGACATCTTCGAACTCGACCGTCACCGCATCGAGCAGGTCGCGGTAGCCGACGGGATCACCTGGGTGAACGACTCCAAGGCGACGAATGCGCACGCAGCGAACGCGTCGCTCGGTGCGTTCGAGTCGGTGGTCTGGATCGTCGGGGGGCTGCTGAAGGGCGTCGACATCGACCCGCTCGTCGAGGCGCGCGCGTCGAAGCTGCGGGCCGCCGTGCTGATCGGCGTGGATCGGGAACCTCTCAGGAAGGCATTCGAACGACACGCGCCCGGGGTGCCCCTGTTCGAGGTCGGCGACCCAGAGACTGAGGGAGTGATGTCGGCCGCCGTGCGGTTGGCAGCCGCAGCAGCTGTGCCCGGAGACGTGGTGCTGCTTGCTCCGGCCGCAGCGTCGATGGACCAGTTCGTCGACTACTCCGACCGGGGCGAACGATTTGCCCGGGCAGTACGCGATTTTCTTGGAGGTGGGGCAGCTGACGAACACGATGCGCCGCCCACAGGGCACTCGCCCTCGTAAACCGTCCGTTCCCTCGGCATCGGCCGCGACGTCGGCCACGGCGCCCCGCACCGGCACCCGCCCCGCAGGTTCCGCCGCGGCATCCGGAGCCGGAGCGAACCGCCCCAGCCTGGCCGACCGCACCCGGGCCCGCACGGCGCGCATCTCGGTGAACCGGGTGTTCCAGGCCGAGTCGAGCAACTACTACTTCCTGCTCGGCACCACGCTCTTCCTCGTCGTGCTCGGGCTCGTCATGGTGCTCTCGTCGTCGTCGATCGACTCCTACACCGCGCGCCAGGGCTTCTTCGGCACCTTCTGGAAGCAGGGGGTCTTCGCCCTCATCGGCGTGCCGTTGATGCTCGTGATCTCCCGCCTGCCGATGCGCTTCTGGAAGCGCTGGGGCTGGGTCGCCCTGGCCGGCGGCGTCGGGCTGCAGCTCGTCGTGCTGTTCACTCCTCTCGGCGTGAAGGTCGGCGGCAACCTGAACTGGCTGAACGTCGGCGGCGTAAGCCTCCAGCCCTCGGAGCTGATCAAGCTCGGGCTCGTCATCTGGATGGGCGTCATCCTCGCGAAGAAGCAGCGCTACCTCCACCTCTGGAAGCACGTGGCGATCCCGGTGATCCCTGTCGCCGGTGGCGCCGTGCTGCTGGTGATGGCCGGCGGCGACCTCGGAACCGTGATGATCATGGCCGGCCTGCTCTTCGGCGCCCTGTTCTTCGCCGGCATCCGGCTGCGCATGTTCGTGGTGCCCCTGATTCTCGGCGGTGCGGCGATCGCGGTGATCGCCATGTCGAGCGCCAGCCGGGTCTCGCGCATCGGCACATTCCTCAGCGAGGGCTGCACCGACTACGCCGACAGCTGCTGGCAGACCCAGCACGGTCTGTTCGCCCTCGCCAACGGCGGATTCTTCGGGGTCGGCCTCGGCAACTCCAAGGCCAAGTGGTCGTGGTTGCCCGCGGCCGACAACGACTTCATCTTCGCGATCATCGGCGAGGAGCTCGGCATGATCGGTGCGCTCGTCGTCATCGCCCTGTTCGTGGCGCTGGCGATCGCCTTCCTCCGCATCGTGCGTTCGTCGAAGGACATGTTCTCGAAGGTCGTCTCGGGCTCGGTGATGGTCTGGATCATCAGCCAGGCGCTCGTCAACATCGCCGTGGTGCTGGGGGTGATCCCGGTGCTCGGCGTTCCGCTTCCGCTGATCTCGTCGGGGGGCTCTGCGCTGATCACCACCCTGATCGCGATAGGCGTGGTGCTCTCGATCGCGCGCGGGCAGACGAAGGAGACGGCGGGCGATCCGGATGCCGCGGCCCTCGTTGCGCCGGGTGCGTCACGTGTGGCGGCGGCGGGTCGCTTGCCCGGTGCTTCACGTTCGCAGGGGCTCGCCGGCGCGGGTCGCGCGACGACCGCCGCGCGTGCGACACCGACGCCTTCGCCGCGCCGCGTGGTGCGCTCGAAGTGACCACCTACCTGCTGGCCGGTGGCGGCACCGCGGGCCATGTGAACCCGCTTCTCGCCACGGCAGACGAACTGCGCCGCCGCGACCCCTCCGCCGTCGTGATCGTGGTCGGCACCGCCACCGGTCTCGAAGCGCGGCTCGTGCCCGCCCGGGGCTACGAGCTCGTGACGATACCCAAGCTGCCGTTCCCGCGGCGGCCGAATGGTGCGGCTGTCACGTTCCTGCCTGCGCTCAAGCGGGTGATCGCGAATCTCGCGGCGCTGATGCGCGACCGGCAGGTCGACGTGGTCGTCGGGTTCGGCGGTTACGCTGCCGCGCCCGCCTACCTCGCCGCGCGCCGGGCGAAGGTGCCGCTGGTCATCCATGAGGCCAACGCCCGCCCGGGCCTCGCGAATCGCCTCGGTGCCCGGTTCACGCCGCACGTGGGCGTGGCGTTCCGCACGGGGGCGCTGCCGCGCGCCCGGTTCGTGGGGATGCCGCTGCGCGCCGAGATCCAGGCTCTGGTGGGCGACCCCGCGACCGGCGCCGGCGCGGCCCGCGCGGCCGCCCGCGCCGAGGGGCTCGCCCTGTTCGGGCTCGAGCCGGGCATCCCCACCCTGCTCGTCACCGGCGGCTCCCTCGGCGCCCAGCAGCTGAACGCCGCCACCTTCGGCGCCGCAGCCGACCTCGTCGCCGCCGGGTGGCAGGTGCTGCACATCACCGGCGACCGCTCCGAGCTGGTCGACCCGGGCATCCCGGGCTACCGGATGCTGCGCTACTGCGATCGCATGGAACTCGCCCTCGCCGCCGCCGACTTTGCCGTGTCGCGGGCCGGCGCGGCCACCGTCTCCGAGCTCGCGGCGCTCGGAGTGCCCTCCGTGCTGGTGCCCTACGCGGTCGGAAACGGCGAACAGCGCTTCAACGCGGCCGACCTGGTGAACGCCGGCGGAGCGGTGCTGGTCGCCGACGCGGAATTCACACCCGAGTACCTGCGGGCATCCGTCATCCCCCTGCTCGCCGACCGCGACCGTATCGACCGCATGGCCGCCGCAGCCCTCGCCGCCGGCGTCAGCGACGGCTCGGCGCGAACAGCGGACCTGATCGAGCACGCCTTGAAGGGCGCGTAACGTTGTCTACTCGCAGAACGACAGGAAGCACAGCGTGATCAAACCCGACCTCACACTCGAGATTCCGGCCGACCTCGGAGCCGTGCACTTCGTCGGCATCGGCGGGGCCGGCATGAGCGGCATCGCGCGCCTGTTCCTGGCCGCAGGAGTCACCGTCACGGGCTCCGACCGCACCGACTCGAAGACCGCCGAGAAGCTGCGGGCGCTCGGTGCGACCGTGCACGTCGGCCACGACGCCGCGAACGTCGGCGATGCCGACACGCTGGTGGTGACCAGCGCGCTCTGGCCCGACAACCCCGAACTCGTGCTCGCCCAGCAGCGCGGGCTCCCCGTTCTGCACCGCTCCCAGGCCCTCGCCTGGCTGGTCAACCGCCGGCGCCTCATCTCCGTCGCGGGTGCGCACGGCAAGACGACGTCGACCGGGATGATCGTCACCGCCCTGCTCGAACTCGGCGCCGATCCGAGCTTCGTGAACGGCGGCGTCATCTCGTCGCTCGGCACCAGCTCGGCCTGGGGCGAGGGCGAACTCTTCGTGCTCGAGGCCGACGAGTCCGACGGCTCTTTCCTGCTCTACGACACGGCGGTCGCTCTCATCACGAACGTCGACCCCGACCACCTCGACCACTACGGGTCGGTCGAGGCCGTGGAAGACGCCTTCGTGACGTTCGCCGACGAAGCCTCGGAGCTCGTGGTGATCTCCTCCGACGATGCGGGCGCACTGCGCGTCGGGTCGCGGCTCAGCGCGTCGCGCGTGCTCACCTTCGGTGAGGCGTCGTCGGCAGATGTGCGGCTGCACTCGGTCGTGGCAGCCGGCCCCGTCTCGTTCGCGCTCGACTACCTCGGGTCGACGTACACGGGGCAGCTGCAGGTGCCCGGGGCGCACAACGCGCTGAACGCCGCGGGGGCGTTCGCGGTGCTCGTCGGGCTCGGCTTCGACCCCGCGGCATCCCTCTCGGCCCTGTCGGCGTTCACGGGCACCGGCCGCCGCTTCGAGCTGCACGACACCGTGCGCGGCGTCAGCGTCTACGACGACTATGCGCACCATCCGACGGAGGTGGATGCCGCTCTCGCCGCCGCACGCACGGTCGTCGGTGAGGGGCGCATCATCGCGGTGCACCAGCCGCACCTCTACAGTCGCACCCAGCTGCTCGCCGGCGATTTCGCCGAGACGCTGGAGCGCACGGCGGACTTCACCGTGGTGCTCGACGTCTGCGGCGCCCGCGAAGACCCCGTGCCCGGCGTGACGGGGGCGACCGTCTCGTCGCGCTTCGCCGACCCGGCCCACGTGGCGTACATCGCGGACTGGCAGGCGGCGGCGGACTTCACCGCCTCCATCGCCCGCCCCGGCGACTTCGTGGTGACGCTCGGTTGCGGCGACGTGAACCTCATCGTGCCGCAGCTGCTCGAGGCGCTGCGCGCCCCCGCCGCCGCCTGCCAGTCCGCGATGTACGCCACGTG
>NZ_PSTT01000122.1 GCF_002931235.1 Subtercola sp. Z020
GCAACACCGAACGAGCCGACGCACTTGCCCCTTGGCTGAACTACTACAACACTGAACGCAACCACACCGGCATCGGAACCACACCCATCAACCGCATGTGACCAACGTCACGGCCAGGTACAGCTAGGCGCTGTACCCGGCTGAGCTGTGGCCGACGCCCGACATGCCGGCGAAGCCGGCAATGCCGAAGATCGCCACGATGAAGACGATGTACGCGATGATCGCCAGGAACACCAGCGCCGTGTACGCGTACCCGATGATCAGCCCCGCGAGTGCCAGGCCGTGACCGGCTTCCCCGGTGCGCCTGATCTGGCTGAGGGCGATGTGGCCGAGCACGATGCCGCCGATCGGCACGGTGAGCCCCAGCACGAGGGCGACGATCGCCAACGTGTTGGTGGGGGCGGCGTTCGGGTCGTGCTTCGGAACCGCGTACGGGTCGAGCGAGCCGGCGGGCGGCTGGGGCTGGTACTGCTGCGGGTACGCGGGCTGGTGCGCAGGCTCGTTCGGCTGCTGGTACTGCTGCTGGTACTGCTGCGGTGGGTACTGCTCGGTGGGCTGCGTCTGGTACGGGTTCTGATCGCTCATCGTCTGCGGCTGCTTTCGCTGGAGTACGGGTTCGTTCCCAAAGCCTAACGACCCTCAGACGGGAATACGATGGCGGCAGGGAGGCAGTCGATGGTTCGAAGGGTCGACGTCACCCCCCTGCGCGAGAATCGGCCGCCCACCATGCTCGACCTGCCGGGCGGCCGGGTGCTCGCATACCACGAGTACGGCGACCCGGCGGGCGCTGTCGTCGTGAACTGCCACGGCGGGCTGGTGAGCGGCATCGATGTCGAGTACTCCGACGATCCGGCGCGGGCGCTCGGCCTGCGCATCATCTCGCCGAACCGGCCTGGTGTGGGTGGGACGTCGAGGCGTTCGGGGCACCGGATGCTCGACTGGGCATCCGAGGACCTGAACGTTCTGCTCGAGCACCTGCAGGTCGACCGGTTCTCGGTGCTGGGCTGGTCGGAGGGCGGGCAGTACGCGCTTGCGGTCGCACACGCCTTCGCGCACCGCGTGGAGCGCGTCGCGGTGGTCGCCGGTGCTCTGCCGCTTCTCGAACCGGGCCGACTCGCCGAGCTGAACGCGAACGACCGGCGGCTGGTGAAGCTGGCGCGACGGGCTCCGCTCGTGGCGCGCGGCTACTTCCTGGGCAGCAGATGGCTCGCCCGGCTGTCGCCCCGGCTGCTCGCGTTGGTCGCTGTCTCGGCGTTGGGGCCGAGCGACTCCGAGCTGATCACGACCTACTCGAACTGGTTCGCGCGGGCGATGGCCGAGTCGGTCATCGACACGCGCGGCTCGGTCGACGAGTACCTGGCGTTCGGCTCGCCGTGGGGCTTTCGGCCCGAGGATGTCGCGGCCCCCGTCGAGGTGTTCCAGGGCGATGCCGACCGGGTGATCCCGCCCGCGTGGTCTCGCGCCCTCGTCGCGCGCCTGCCTTCAGCGACGTTGCACGAGTACCCCGACGAGGGTCACTTCATTGCGCTCACCCGCCGCGCCGAGGTGCTCTCGCACCTGGCGCCGTCGGCGAGGGGTCGCGAATCGTCGTAAGAGGGCCGGCGGGCTGACGATATGGGTCCCCTCGGGCGTGCTGAGCTCGTGAGCAGGTGGCGGGGCGGGCGCGGGTGGCGCGACGCGCGGCCTCCCTGCTGGCGGGCGGCTACGAGGGCGAGGAGTTCCTGCTCGTGGTCGGCGGCAGCCACGCCGAGGGGATCGTGCACGGCGCTCCGGCGCTGTACTGGCCGGAGGTGTGGGGCGCCCGGGCACTGCTGTACGTGTGGGATGCCGCTGCAGCCCCGACGGTGATCGCCGGCCTCGGCAACCAGTCCTGGCGGGTGCGCGAGATGTGCGCGCGGGTCTGCGCCGAGCACGGCGTCGGAACAGTCAAAGACCTGGTGCGCCGCACCACCGACGAGAACGCGCGGGTGCGCACCGCGGCCGCCCGGGCGATCGCCGTCGTGGGCGATGAGACGGGCATCCGGAGCCTCGAGGCGATGCTGCGCGACCCCGAGCGCGACGTGCGCCGGGCCGCCCAGCAGTCGCTCGCGGCTCTCCGCGAACGGCTCGGCGACAGCGACGGCGACACTGACACCGACACCGATTCAGCAGCCCCGTGAAGAACATAGTTGCCTTTGTGCAATCAGGAGGCCGAGACAACAATAGAATGGGGAGATGAGCGCGACCCAGCTTCTTCTCACCCCCCGGCAGCCTGCGCCCGCCAAGGCCGGCGCGCAGCCGAAGACCTGCCGGTTCGCGGCCGACTGCTCGTGCGTGTTCAACCGGGTCGCTCCCGCTCCGGTCGAGGCTCTGGATGCCGCGGCCTCCCCATCGCACGCCGACCTCGGCCGTGCCGTGCCCGCGACCGTGCACCTCGACGCCGCCCCGCACAACCCGGCGCTCGACGCCGAGGTCGCCGGTCTGGTGCAGCGCGGATTCACCATCGTCTCCTCCGACGCCCGGCAGATCGTGCTGCAGCGCCGCCGCCGTATTCCGTTCTGCGTCAACGTGGCGCTGGTCGCGGCGACCGTGGGGCTCTGGGCGATCCAGATGGCGTGGCGCTCACGTCACCCCCGCATCGAGACCGTGACGCTGACGCTCAACCCGGGTTCCGCTCCCGCCTGAGCGCTGAGCTCCCGCCGGCCCGAACACCGTCGCGCGCCACCGGCGACGAGCACCGAGGCAAACGAGCGACCGGCGGCGGTACCCGGTTCAGGAGGCCGCGAACCGCGCGTGCACCCGCGCAGCCACGGTGATCTGCTCGGGTTTGAGGTCGATGCCGCCACCGGTGTCTCCACCGGGAGCCTTGCGCGCGGCCATCAGCGCGAGCCCGCCCGCCGCAGCAGCCGCACCCGCCCCCTCACCCCCGTCGCCGCCCAGCAGGCCCGGGTCGGCGAGTGCGAGCGGCCGCACCGTCGCCAGGCCGAGGCTCTCGGCGTAGGCGGTGGCGCGCTCGACCGCGTTCCGCACCGCGCCGTGCCGCGCCTCCGCCGACACCCTCGAAGCGGTCGCCTCGGTCAGCGCCCACGTGACGTCGAAGACCGTGACCCCACTCTCGGCCGCCACCGTCTCGACCCACGTCGCGAGCGCTTCGAGGTCGGCGAACGTCACTTCCAAGTGCGCCGAGGTGTGCTGCATGGGTTCGAGCTGCACCCCGTTCTGGTTCCAGGGGCGCTCGCTCCAGACGCGCACCCGGTCGGCCGACCACCGGGTGACGGCGCCCTCGGTTTCGAGCCGCTGCGCCTGCCCGGCGAGCGCATGGTGCAGGTCGCCGGTCGAGACCAGCACGGCGGCCCTGTCAGGGCCCTCGAAGCCCGCAGCCAGCGAGACGGTGCCGCGCTCGGCGGCATGCTCGATCTCGAAGAACCCTTCGACGGTGATGATCGTGTCTGTCATGCCAGCACCCTACTGCCCAGCCCCGACCCTCACTCGAAGAGCCGGGCCCCCAGATCGGGATCGGGCATCCCCGGGTCGAACGGATACATCGGCCGCTCGATGCGGTTGTGCCCCAGCCGCACGATGTGCTGGTCGACACCACCCGGTGTCAGCGCCAGGATCCAGCCGCGCGCCATGTCGAACAGCTCCGGCTCGAGGTAGCCGATCTTCACGATGACGATGTCCGCGCTCCGCGGGTCGAGCCCGAGATCGGTGAAGTCGTGCTCGTAGTGGTACGGCTTCCGCTCGGCCGTGAGAATCACGAAGACGCTCCCCGTGCGCACGACCACCTCGGTGCGGGCGTCGGCGTCGCCCTGGCGGATGCTGTGCACCACCCCGCTCAGTTCGACCGGCCCGGCGTGCCGATCGTCGACCTCTGCCCCCACCGTCACGGTCACCGGGGCGCCGAGGCCGGCCGCGACCGCCGCATCGACAGCAGCCGGAGCCGGCACAGAGGCATACAGAACGACCGGGCCTGACGGCGACACGAACTCCGGCCGCGCCAACAGCTCGCGGAGCCCCCAGGTCACGTCGCCCGCTCCCCCGGCCGTGGGGTTGTCACCCGAGTCGCTGATGAAGAAGGGCCGGTCGGCGCTTCTGAGGGCGGCATCGAGCGCGCCGTGGTAGGTGTCTGTCGGAGCGACGAACTCGAACCGCTCTCGCGCCGACCAGAAGGCGCCGGCGAGCTCTTCTGCCGCCGAGGCGACCGCCTCCCGATCGGGGCCGGTGACCACCACGGCCGCCCGGTTGCGTGGTTCGTCGGCCCACGCGTAGCCGACCCAGAGACCGGCATCGAGGATGCCCGGCCGCTGTTCGATCTCGGCGACCAGCCCGTAGAGCCCCGCGGCCGGCTCCAGCCGCGTCGACGTCTTCTCTCCCGGCAGCAGCACGGGCACGGGAATCCACGCCTTCACCGGCCGCGGCCCACCCGCACCGAGCAGGTCGACGAGGTTCTGCACGGCCCGCTCCTTCGTCTGGGCCGTGTCGACGTGCGGGGCCGTGCGGTCGGTGGTGAGGAGGTCGGCCGACTCCACGAGGCTGGCCGAGACGTTGCCGTGCAGGTCCATCGAGGCGGAGACGAGGGTATCGGGGCCGATGACCGCCCTGATGCGCCGCAGCAGCTCCGCCTCGGGGTCGTCGATGCCGTCGACGCTCATCGCGCCGTGGATGTCGAAGTACAGCCCGTCGAGCGGCGGCATGTCGCGGAGTCGCTCGACGATCTCGTCGGCGAGCTCGTCGAAGGTGGCTGCCGACAGGATGCCGCCGGGCAGCGCCTTGCCGGTGAGCGCCGGCAACCAGGTGGCGGCCTCCCGAAGCGGCCGGCCCGGTGCGAGAAAGGCGTAGCCCTCGAACACCTCCGCGCCCCGCCGTTGCAGAAAGGCCGAGGCCGGCGTGCGGGCCGGCGAGAAGGAACTCGATTCGATGGCGAGGCCGGCGATCGCGATGATCGGCCGACGCGATGTCGACGACTCTGGTGCTGGCATCCGGTGCCCTCCTTCGGCTACAGGCCCTGCCAGGCCGGCTTGTTCGCGAACACGTACTCGTAGAACGACCGGTCGGCGAGGCGGGAGGCCGCCTGGTCGTCGACGATCACCGTACAGTGCGGATGCAGGTGGATGGCCGTGGCCGGCACCCGCGCGCTCAGCGGCCCTTCGAGCGCGAGCGCGACCGCCTCGGCCTTCGCCTCCCCGAAGGCGAGCAGCACGAGGTGGCGGGCTTCGAGAATGGTGCCGAGCCCCTGCGTGAGCGCATGCCGCGGCACCTCGTCGATCGACGCGAAGAACCGCGCGTTGTCCTCCCGCGTCTGCGGGGTGAGGGTCTTCACCCGTGTGCGAGAGGCGAACGACGACCCCGGCTCGTTGAAGCCGATGTGCCCGTCGCTGCCGATACCGAGCAGTTGCAGGTCGATGCCGCCGGCCTTCCGGATGGCCTCGTCGTACTCGAGCGCGGCGCGTTCGAGGTCGGCCGCCTGACCGTCGGGCACCCGCACGAGGCTCGGGGTGAGGCCGAGCGGCAGCGTGACCTGGTTCTGGATGATGCTGTGGTAGCTCTCGGGATGGTCGCGGTCGATTCCCACGTACTCGTCGAGGGCGAAGGCCCGCACCCTCGAGACGTCGCGCCCGGCCAGCCTCGTGCGGAGGTCGTCGTACACCGGGAGGGGCGTGGAGCCCGTCGCGACACCGAGCACGGCGTCGGGCCGGGCCCCGAGCAGGTCGGCGATGGCCGTTCCGGCCAGCCGCCCTGCGTCTTCGGGGGTGGGAACGATGATGATCTCGGCCATGGCTGTCAGCTCTCGGGGTGGTGGGCGGCGAAGGCGGCGATGGATGCCGCGGGCTCCGGTTCGGCGAGCAGGTCGTCGAGCATCCACCCGTCGGGGGTGCCGGGGCGCCCCGCCGCGCGGTAGGCGAGAACGGAGGCGCCGATGCGGCTGCCCGACGTGCCGAGCACGCTGGTCTCGACCGGCGGCGCTGCCCGCCACGCGAGCGAGTCGGCGAGCTGCCGGCGCACCGGTTCGAGCAGCGCGTCGCCGGCGCGCGAGACGCCGCCGGTCAGCACGATCACAGCGGGGTCGAGCAGCATCGTGACGGTCTTCAGTCCGAGCGCTAGGGCCTCGATGCCGTCAGCCCAGACGCGGTCGGCGAGCGGATCGGCGCCGAGGCGGCCGACGATCCCGGCGGCCGAGAGAGGCACGGTGGCCTGCCCGGCCACCTCACTCGCCGCCGCGTACCGCCGGGCGAGCCCGGCACCCGACATGTAGACCTCGAGGCAGCCGCGCTGCCCGCAGGTGCAGGCTTCCCCGTGCGGCAGGGCGGGGATGTGCCCGAGCTCGCCGGCCGCGGTGAGATGGCCGACGACGGGTGTGTCGTCGCTCAGCACGGCAGCGGCGACACCGGTACCGATCGCGACGAGCACCGAGTTCGACGCCCCCGCCGCTGCCCCGAACAGCGCCTCGGCAAGCCCGGCCGCGCGCACGTCGTGGCCGATGGCGACGGGCACACCGAGGTCGCCGGCGAGCAACGCCCCGAGGGGAACGTCGCTCCAGGCGAGGGTGGAGGCGTAGCGCACGACGCCGGTCGACGGCTCGATGATGCCGGGCGTGACCACCCCGGCACCGAGGATGCTCCAGCCGTCGGCGGCGGCGTGCCCGGCGAGCTGGCGCAGCAGGTGGCGCACCCGGTCGAGCGATTCGGTGCCGCCCGAACCGGCGCCCACGGTCTCGGCGAGAACGATGCGGCCGCTCTCGTCGACGACAGCGCCCTTGAGGTTGGTGCCCCCGATGTCGAGGGCGAGAACGGCGTCGCGGGACGCACGGGCGGGTTCGGTGGCCCGCGACGCGGAGACCGCAGCGAGCATCCGCTCGACGAGCTCCGGGTCGGTTCGAAGGGTTCCGTCACCGCGCGGCGAGACGGACTGCGCCCGCAGATGCACCTCGGTCGCGCCCGTCTGTTCGAGCAGCGCCCCCACGTTGCCGGGTCGCACGCCGCCGCCCACGAGCATCCGCGGGCCGGAGGAGGCAGCCGACCTCGCGACCAGCTGGGCCAGCGCTTCTGCGCCCTGTTCTGCCGTCGCCCGACCGCCCGAGCTCAGGATGCGCACCACACCCAATTCGGCCAGCGCGTCGTAGCTCGCCGCCAGGTCGCGCGTCGCGTCGAACGCCTTGTGGAAGGTGACCGGCAGGTCGCCCGTCGCACTGATCAACCGGCGCATGGCGTCGAGGTCGACGGTGCCGTCGGCGGTCAGCGCGCCCAGTACGACCCCGACGCGGTCGCCGGCAGCAGCATCCGCGACACCCGAGGCAGCGGAACCAGCGGCGGCATCGGCGGCAGCGGCGGCGGCGGCGATCTGCTGCAGGTCGAGGCACATCACGTCGATCTCGGCCGGCGAGTACACGAAGTCTCCCCCGCGCGGCCGCACCATCACCTGCACACCGATCGAATCCGTCTGCCGCAGCACGGCCTCGAGCAGGCCCCGGCTGGGCGTCGTACCGCCCACGCCGAGGTCGGCGCAGAGCTCGACGCGCTGGGCGCCGGCCCGCTCGGCCACGAGGGCACCGTCGAGATCGTCGATGCAGATCTCGACCGCGATCGAAGCGGGGCGATCAGGTCGTTCAGAGATGGTGCGGCTCCTTGGTGTCTGTCACGGGAACGCCCACGACGGGGATGCTGGTGGTCGGCTCGGCGAGGCTCCGCTTGCCCGGGCGACGACGCAGTCGCGAAGCCAGTGTGGAGAGAGCCCCGTTGAACACCAGGTAGATCAGGGTGACGACGACGAACGTCGGGATCAGGAAGTGGTTGTAGGCCGCGAGCACCTGGCCGCGGTAGAGCAGCTCGGTGAACGCCACGATGTAGCCGAGCGACGTGTCCTTCACTAGACTGACGAGCTGCGTGACGAGCGACGGCGTCACGAACCGCAGCGCCTGCGGCAGCACGACGAGCCGCATGGCCTGGCCACGGGAGAGCCCGAGGCTCACGGCAGCCTCGGTCTGACCGGCGGGCAGGCCCAGGATGCCCGCCCGGATGATCTCGGCGAAGGCCGCCGCGTTGGCGATCGTGAGCGGGATGACGAGCTTCCACAGCAGCGGGAAGTTCAGGCCGAGCTGCGGCAGCCCGAAGAGCATCAGGTAGATCAGAAGCAGCACCGGAATGGTGCGCGCGATCTCGATGTAGGCCGTGCTGATCCCGTGCAGCACGCGGTTGCGACTCAGCCGACCGAGCGCCAGCAGCAGGCCGAAGGCACCGCCGAGCACCGCGACGAGGGCAGCAGCCTGCACGGTGCCCCAGAGACCCACGAGCAGGTACTGCCAGATACCGGCGGTGAGGAAGGGCGACCACCGGTCGGCGTCGAGCTGCCCGTGCGAGCCGAACTGCACGCCAGCGGCGACCACCACGGCCACCACGACGACGACGGCGACGATCGACCAGAGGCGGATGGCGCGGCGGGTGCGCGGCCCTGGCTCGTCGTAGAGGGAGGGCGTGTGCTCTGACGGGGAGGCACTCATCGCTTGATCGCCACTCTCTTCTCGATTCGGCCGGCGCTGAGCCCGATGACCAGGGCGAGCGCCATGTAGATGAGGCCCGCCACCGTGAAGATCAGGATGGGCTGCGCCTCGACGAGGTTCAGCTTGTTCGCCTCAGCGGTCAGTTCGACGACCCCGACCGCGGCGGCCAGTGCGGTGTTCATCGTCAGGGCGATCATCACGTTGCCGATCGGCTGCACCGCCGCGCGCAGCGCCTGCGGCACCACCACCAGCCGCAGCGTCTGCACCAGGGTGAACCCGAGCGCCCTGCTCGCCTCGATCTGGCCGCTGCCGACAGTGTTCACCCCGCTGCGGATCGCCTCGGCCACGTAGGCGGCCTCGTAGAGCGCGAGCACGATGATGGCGGTCGGCGTGAGCGGCAGCAGCAGCCCGGCGTCGGGCAGCGCGAAGACCGCGAGGATGAGGAGGACCAGCAGAGGCACGTTCACGAAGAACTGCACATACGCGAACGCGATACCGCGCAGCACCGGGATGGGGCTGATGCGCGCCGCCGTCACGACTGTTCCGAGAACGAGTGCTGCGACGCCGGCGATCACCGCCATCATGACCGTGGTGCCGAGCGCAGACAGCAGTGGCGCTGCGCTGTCGACGAAGATGTTCATCGTGATCCTCTGCTGGTCGATCCCCTCACCGTGTTCAGGAACCGGGAACGGATCCGATGGCGGGCGGCGTCGGGGTCGACGACTCGACGGCTGAGCCGAGGGTCGCGTCCCAGACCTTCGCCCAGTCGCCGTTGGCCTCGATCTTCGTCAACCAGTCGTTGATGAAGGTCTTGAACGCCGTGTCGCCGTTCTTGAGTCCGATGCCGTACGACTCGGTGGTGAAGGGCTGGCCGACGACCTTGATGGCCGAGTTGGAGGCAGCGTCGCTGGCGAGCAGCGTGAAGTCCTGCACGTAGGCGTCGCCGCGACCCTGGGTGAGCGCCTGAACGGCCTCGGGGTCGGTGGCGAAACTCACGAGTTCGGCGCTCGGCTGCTTCTCGGGAACCGCGGTCACGGCCGGCGTGTTCGCGCCGACGATGACTTTTTTGCCGGCCAAATCGTCGATGCCCTGGATGTCGCTGTTGTCGCTCTTGACGGCGACAGCCAGCCCCGACTGGAGGTAGGGCCCGGCGAAGTCGACCTGTTCGTCACGCTGGGTCGTGATCGTGTAGGTGTTGAACACGACGTCGACGGTGCCGTTCTGCAGGAGGGCCTCGCGGGTCTCAGAGGCGGGCGGGATGATCTCCACGTTGGGTTCGCCGAGAATGTAGATCGCGAGCAGTTTCGCAAGATCTGCGTCGAAACCCTCGACGTCGTCGGGGCTCGACGGGTTCTGCTGCGAGAGCAGGGGAGCATCGAGCGCCTCTGCGACGACGAGCTTGCCGCGCGCCTTGATCGCGGCCATCGTCGAGTCGGGCAGCAGGGCTGCAGCGTCGGCGACGACGGCGTTGTCGTAGACCGACGACAGGCTGTCGGCGGCCGCCGACGCGGTGGGGTCTGCCCCCGGAACGGCAGAGCTGTCCGACGCGCATCCGCTGAAGGCGAGAGCCGCGGTGACGGTGATGGCGAGCAGGGGAACGCCCCTCTGGAGTGTCTTTCGTGTGCTGGGCACGGATGGTACCTTTCTGTTCTTTCGGTGCGGGGTCAGGGGTGGAAGGCTGTGCGGCGGGCGCCGCCGCGGTCAGTGCGGCAGGATCTTCGACAGGAACGCCTGCGCGCGCGGGCTGGCGGCGTTGTCGAAGAAGGTGGCAGGCGAGCTCTGCTCGACGATGCGCCCGTCGTCCATGAAGATGACGCGGTCGGCCGCACGGCGGGCGAACCCCATCTCGTGCGTGACGACGACCATGGTCAGGCCCTCGCTCGCGAGCGACGTCATCACGTCGAGCACCTCGCTGACCATCTCGGGGTCGAGCGCGCTGGTCGGTTCGTCGAAGAGCATCACCTTCGGCTTCATGGCGAGCGCCCGGGCGATCGCCGCGCGCTGCTGCTGGCCTCCCGAGAGCTGGGCCGGGAACCGGTCGGCCTTGTCGGCGATACCGACACGGTCGAGCAGGGCGAGGCCCTCGCTGCGGGCCTGGCTGCGCGAGACACCGAGAACCTTCATCGGGGCCAGCGTCACGTTGTCGAGGATCGTGCGGTGGGCGAAGAGGTTGAAGGACTGGAAGACCATTCCCACCTCGGCGCGCAGGCGGGCGAGCGCCTTGCCCTCCGCCGGCAGCTCGACGCCGTCGACCGCGATCGTGCCCGAAGTGATGGTCTCGAGCCGGTTGATGCAGCGGCAGAGCGTGGATTTGCCCGACCCCGACGGGCCGACGACGACGACGACTTCCCGCGGGGCGATCGAGAGGGTGACGTCTTTGAGCACGTGGTGCGACCCGAAGTGCTTCTGCACGTCGGTCAGCTGAACCATCGCCGTGCCCGTACCGGTGGAGGAGGGAGCCACTGTTGCCGCCTTGGGGTCGAATTCTCTCGTCATTGAAATCAAACTAACAATCCATTGTTGCATCTATATTTCGAGGAACTTTGTTTGATTATGGAATAAGGTTCGACCATGGCCTCCCGCTCCCCCGCATCGTACGAACGCTTCTCGGCGCAGAATCTGGTCGTGCTGGCACCGCTGCGCGCCGGGCTGGCAGATTCCAAGGCAGAACTGGCCAAGCTCACCGGCCTGTCACCGTCGACCGTCGCGGCGCGCGTCGACGAGCTGATCGGGCTCGGCCATGTCGTCGAAGTGGGCGACGGCGTCTCCCGGGGCGGGCGCCGCCCCCGGCGGCTGGCACTGCGACGCGACGCGGGAATCGTCGGCTGTGTCGACCTCGGTATCGACCGCACCTCGATCGGCCTGGTCGACTTCTCGGGGGAGCTGGTCTCCCGCAGCGACATCCACCTCGACATCGCCGAGGGCCCCGACCGGGTGCTCGGCCGCGTGTGGGACGAATGCCAGAAGCTCGTCGCGGCCGACGAGCGCCACGCCCGCCTGTTCCTCCGCGGGCTCTCGGTGGGTGTGCCCGGGCCCGTCTCACGGGTCGACGGCCGGGTCATCGCTCCGTCTCGCATGCCCGGCTGGAACGGTGTCGATGTCGCCCGTCTGCTCGGCGACATCAGCGGCGTTCCGGTACTCGTCAACAACGATGCCAACCTGATGGCGCTCGGCGAGTTCGCCTCGGGTGACCGTAGCCAGCCCGACCAGGTGTTCGTGAAGGCCGGCTCGGGAATCGGCTGTGGAATCATCGCGCGCGGCGAGCTCTTCGTCGGCAGCCGCGGGGCGGCCGGAGACATCAGCCACGTGGCGGTTCTCGACGCGGCCCCGGTGCCGTGCTCCTGCGGGCGGGTCGGCTGTCTGGACGCCCTGGCGAGCGGCAACGCGCTCGTGCGGGAAATGCAGAACTCCGGCAGGGAGGTGCCGAACGTCGAGGCGATGATCGCTCTCGCCCGAGATGCCGACCCGGTCGCCACCCGGCTTCTGCGGGAGGCCGGAACGATGACGGGCGGAGTGCTCGCGACCATCGTCAACTTCTTCAACCCCGACCGCCTGGTCATCGGCGGCGTTCTCAGCCAGTCCGAGGTCTTCGTGGCCGGCGTGCGATCCACGCTCTACGCGGAGTGCCTGCCCATGGCCACCGGCGACCTCACTATCGCCACCCCGGCTCGGCCCGACGACTGCGGGCTGCTGGGTGCGGGCACGGCGTTCCTCGACCGGATGTTCTCCGAACAGGGGGTCTGAGGGCGGTTCCGGCCGGCGGCGACGGCTGCGGCGGCAGCGGCAGCGACGGCGGCAGCGGCTACCCCACGATCGCCGGCGTCGCCCGCCGGATCAGGATGTCGCCCACCGTGGTGCGCATCCGCAGTTCGACCGTGCCCGACGCGCCCCCCGGACCGTTCTCTGCGGTGAGTTCGTTCCGCACGACGCCCTGCTTCGAGGCGGCGTCGATCCAGGCGGCGGTGCCGAGGGGAACGCCGACGTCGATTCCCGCGTAGCCGTTCTCGAGCCGCAGGGTTCCCCGGGTGGCCTCGCCGATGTGGATCGCCCCGTGAGCCGTGCGGATGCTCGCGTTCCCGCCCGCGCGCCCGACGGCGATGCTGCCCGACGTGCGAGCGTCGATGCTGCCGTCGACGGCGCCGAGTTCGATCGCTCCGTGCGACCCGCGGATGTCGGCGCCTCCGTGCACGTGGCCGATCCGCAGGCGGCCGTGCCCGAACGTGAGGTCGAGCGAGCCGTCGACATCGCCGACCTCGACCTCGCCGTACGGCGCCTTCAGCCGGAGCGCCGCGGTGTGCTCGATGCGCACGTCGCCGTAGTTCGCAGTGATGTCGCTCTCGCCGAGCGCGCCCCGCACGCGGATGGCCCCGTACGACGAGACGAAGCTCGCCCGCGATCCGGTCGGCACCGCGATTCTGACATCGACGCTGTCGCCCGGGCCGAACAGGGAGAGCCGTCTCGGAACGACGACGGTGAGTCGCCCGCCGTCGAACCGCACGGTCGTCTCCTTCGCCAGCGAGACGTCGCCGGCTCGACCCGGCCGGCTCGGGAGAACGTCGACGCGGGTGTCGCCGCGCTGCTCGGCGGTGACGTCGAGGCTGCCGACCGGAAGGATCACATCGATGTCGATGGGGGTGGGAGTGGGATAGAGGGTCATGGTCTGCTTCTTTCAGGCGTGTTCGATCGCCCCCGCGGGTGCGGGGGTGTTCTCGGGAGGGTCGGCCGGAGGCCGGTTCAGGCGGGCCGGCGGGAGGCCGGCCCCGGTGGGCGCCCGGTCAGCGCGCCCATCCGGTGAAGGAGTTGCCTGCACGGGTCTCGCGCCCGGCGCGTCTCGACGACGGTTCGAGTGCGTCGGCGACCGCTCGCACCAACCAGGTGTTCACCGAGAGGCCGTCGTGCGCAGCGGCCCGTTCGACCCGGGCCTTCAGCTGGTCGGGAAGCCGCAGCGTGGTGCGCGAGGTCGAACTGTCGTCTGCGGCTGTCGTCGGCTCCCGGGGTGCGGGCTGGTGCGAGGTCGACTCGAGCGCACCCGGTTCTGCGAAGGCGGGTGGGGGTGCGAGGGTGACACTGAACTCCGGGTCGCGGCCGCGGAGTCGCACCTCCACGGAGCCGGGGGCGATCTCGCGCGTGATCTCGCCCGCCGCGTCACTGAGCGCTTCGAGCAGCACCAGCCGCATCGCCGGGTCGAGCGCCGAACTGAGCTGTTCGGCGACGGCCCGGGCATCCTCTCCCCCGCTGGAGGCGACGGAGGCCAGCTGGTGCCGGAGGTCGGAGAGGTAACGGTCGATCTGCATGACACCACTATGACACCACTCTGGTGTCATGTCAATGGCGGCCGGTCCGAATTCCTTCGAGCTCTCTCAGCAGCCGTTCACCGAGGGTCCACAGGGCGTTGGCCGCCGCGCCACACCGCGTTCGTAGTCTCGCCTCGTCTCACGCTCCGTTCGAACAACCCGAGAGGAGAGTCTCGGCATGCGCCGGTCATCTCATCGAATCACCACACTCGCCGTCGCGTCGGCGATCGCTGCCACCGTAGCCCTGGCGACCCCCACCGCGGCCAGTGCCGCGGAGACCTACCCGAGCGACTCCACGCCGCCCGACCTGATCGCTCTGCTGCAGGGCTACAACTCCTTCTGGACATCCGACGGGAAGAACGACTTGCACGGCACCGTCGAGACCCCCGGCATCCTCGCGCAGAACGACGCGCTGACCGTCTGGATCAACACGCACGCGACGAAGGCCGAGCAACTGCTCGCCCTGCAGGACGCGGAGTACCAGAACGCCGACAACACGGCCTACGACCAGTCCGTCACCGTCTCCACCGGCCTCGGTTCCGTGCTCGGCCCGCTCTACGTGAAGGGCCGCCAGAACGGCGACCTGCCGCTCACCAGCGCCCTCATCAACAGCTCGAACGGTTCGAGCGGCGCCTACGTCGGCACCGGCGCGGCGAAAGCGAACTTCAGCTACCCGCGACCCTACGTTCCGACCGACCCGACCACCCCCGCGACGGCCGGCGACGACGCGGCCTGCGCGCCCACGACGGTGAACGCCTCCTCGCTGACCGAGAACCGGGTCGGCACCACGAGCGCCAAAGCGAACGGCAACCTCGACATCGTTCGCGTGCCCGCCGTCGTCGACACCACGCACCAGTTCGCGCCCACCGACGTCGCCCTGTCGGCCGGCTACGGCAGCGTCGGCATCTGCACCGGCGGATCGTTCCCGAGCGGTCACACCACAACGGCCTACCAGGCCGGGATCACGCTCGCGACCCTCCTCCCCGAGCTCGCACCCGAGATCCTCGCTCGCGCGTCGGAAGCCGGCAACGACCGCATCGTGCTCGGCGTGCACTACCCGCTCGACATCGTCGGCGGTCGCATCGACGGCGAGGCCGCTCTCGCCGAACGGTGGAGTGACGAGAAGTACCGCACAGAGGTGCTGGAGCCAGCCCGCGCCGAGCTCGTCGCCTATCTCGAGAAGGCGTCGGGCGCCACGCTCGCCGACGACATCGCCACCCAGACCCCCTACCGCTCCGACCCGTACGGCGGAGAGGCGATTCCGGGTGGCACCGCCCAGGTCGTCACCGACCGGGCCTCGGCCGTCGCGACGTTCACCGAGCGCACCACCTACGGTTTTCCGCAGACCGGCAAGACCGGCCTGGCCGCATCCGTTCCCGATGGCGCTGAGAACCTGCTTCTCACCGCCTTCCCGACGCTCACAGACGCGCAGCGCACGTCGGTGCTCGCGCAGACGGAACTCGAGTCGGGCTATCCCCTCGACGGAACCGGAACAGCGGCCGGTTCGTGGCAGCGCCTCGACCTCGCCGCCGCCACCAGCGCGACGGTGCAGCTCGCGGCCGACGGCTCCGTGTCGGTCGTCTCGGTCGGCGGCAGCGCCGCCGTTCTGCCGGTCGCGCCCCCGACCCCGACCCCGACGGCGACTCCCGCCCCCACCCCGACCGCACCGGTCA
>NZ_PSTT01000115.1 GCF_002931235.1 Subtercola sp. Z020
CGCCGAGCCCGCCCCCACCGAGCCGGCCCGCGGTCAGTCCCGCGGGAACAGCACGCCCGTCAGCTCCTCCGACACCGCCCACAGCCGCCGCGCGGCCCGCTCGTTCTCGGCACGCTTCGCGACGTGCGCGAACCCCGGCAGTCCGGAGAGCTCCAGGAGCCCCGACGGCCCGAAGTAGTCGCCGCCCAGCGCATCGGGAGTGGTCGCCGCGAACAGCGCGGGCAGTGCGCCCTCTGCCGCCGACTGCGCGAACCCCGGCAGGGCCGTGACGCGGTCGAGCATCCGTCGTGGGCGGGCCCGCCCGAGGTTCGGCCCCGACGACTGCAGGTTGGTGCGGCTGAACCCCGGGTGCGCGGCCACGCTCGTGATCTGCCAGCCGAGCGCCCCGCTCCGGCGCGCGAACTCCTTCGCGAACACCAGGTTCGCGAGTTTCGACTGGCCGTACGCCGCCCAGGCGTTGTAGCGGTGCTCCCGCTGCAGATCGTCGAAGTCGAGCCTGCCCGCCCAGTGCGCTCCGCTCGACAGCGTCACGACCCGCGGTGCGTCGGCCCGCAGCAGCAGCGGCATGAGCCGGCCGGTGATCGCGAAGTGCCCGAGATGGTTGGTGCCGAACTGCAGTTCGAAGCCGTCGTCGGTGAGGGTGCGGCGGGGCACCGCCATGACGCCCGCGTTGTTGACGAGAAGGTCGAGGGGATGCCCGGCGGCCGAGTAGTCGTCGGCGAACCTCTCGATCGAGCGGAGGTCGGCCAGGTCGAGCGACGCCAGACGGATCTCACCCGCGCGGCCGGCACCCCGGGCATCCGGAGCCGCCTGCAGCAGCGCACGCAGCCGGCTCGCGGCATCCACGCCCTTCTGCCGCGATCTCGCCGTGATCGTGACCTCTGCACCGGCCGCGGCCAGCCGCAGCGCCGTCTCGAAGCCGAGGCCCGAGTTGCCGCCGGTCACAAGGGCGCGTCGCCCGCCGAGATCGGGCAGGGCGATGTCGAAACGCAGCGCGGGGCGCGCGCCGGCGAGTGGATGCCCGGAGGCACCCGTGCCGGCCGGCGCGCCGTTCTCGCTCACACCCGGTCGTCCCTCCCGGTCAGCGCCAGCAGGCGCGACTGCAGTGGTGCATCGTCGGCGACGGGCACGGGGGAGGCGAACAGGCCGCTCGCCTCGAGAGTCTCCTTCTGTGGTTCGAACACGGTGTAGACCGCCTCGACCAGTTCGGCATCCAGAAGGTCGCTCGTCTGCGTGGCGCGGGCGAGGTCCCACGTGTGGATCGTCACGTCGGAGACCTGTTCGCGCAGGTACTCGTGCGCCGGGATCGTGCCGTACGAGACGTGCACCGGCGCGTCGGCGTCGACGTGCGCCCAGGCCTCGGCTGCGGCACGCGAGTAGCGCTGCCAGTCTGCGGCGAGGTCGCGGCCGAGGCGCTGGATGAGCGGCTGCGCCTCGCGCACCGTCTTGCCCTCGAGCAGCAGCGGCACCCACTGCTGCTCTTCGATGACGTGCTGCACCAGCTGGTGTGTGTTCCAGTCCGTGTCGGGGGTGGGCGCCGACCAGTCGGTCACAGCGGCCAGCCGCCGGGCGAACTCGGCGTGCGCGGTGTCGTGGAGGCTCATCCAGTCGAGGGTCACAGTGTCTCCTTCTCTCTCAAGGGTAAAGCCCGTGGCCGCGCCCGGCATTCCGTGTAGCGTCGGGTCGTGACCGTACGCACCCGTGACATCCGACCGGATGACCTGCCGGCCCTCCTCGCCCTGAACAACGCCGCCGTTCCGGCCGTGAACGCGCTCGACGCCGAGGCGCTCGCAGCGATCGTCGCCCAGAGTCGCGTGGCGATCGTGGTCGAGGCTGACGCCGATGACGCGGCCGACCCGCTCGGCTTCGTGCTCGCCCTCGCTCCGGGCGCCGACTACGACAGCGAGAACTACCGGTGGTTCCAGGCGCGCTCGGCCGACTTTCTCTACGTCGATCGCATCGTGATCGGCGCGGGCTGGCGGAGCAGAGGGCTCGGCCCGGTGCTCTACGAGGTGGTGCTGCAGGTGGCCAGAGCGGATGCCCGTGCCGAGGTGTTCTGCGAAGTCAACCTCGAACCGCCGAACCCGGGCTCGCTCGCGTTCCATCGCCGGCTCGGTTTCGAGGAGGTCGGGCGGCAGAGCACGAAGGGTGGATCGGTGGTGGTCTCCCTGCTCGCCCTGTCGGTGTAGCCGCCCTGTCGGTGTAGCCGCCCTGTCGGTCTAGCCGCCCGGTCGGTTCAGTTCACTGTCGCCCCGGCGCCCAGCCCGGGCGCCTACACTCGTCGCATGCATCCTCCGAAAGCAGAGCGAACCGTACCGGGCCCCGGCCAGGAATCCGTCTGGGACTATCCGAGGCCGCCGAGGGTCGAACGAAGTGGCGAGCGCATCGTGATCACCCTCGGGGGAGAGACGATCCTCGACACGACCGACGCGGTGCGGGTGCTCGAGACGAGCCATCCGCCGGTCTACTACCTGCCCCGCAGCGCGTTCGCCGACGGCGCGCTGACCGACGCCCGGGGTTCGTCGTTCTGCGAGTTCAAGGGGCTCGCGGGCTACCTCAGCGTGCACGGCGGAGACGCGACGGCCGAGTCGGCCGCCTGGTACTACCCGAACCCGTCGAAGGGTTTCGGGCTGCTCGACGACCGCGTGGCCGTCTATCCCGCCCGCATGGATTCGTGCACGGTCGACGGTGAGACGGTCGTCAGCCAGGAGGGCGACTTCTACGGCGGCTGGATCACCTCCCGCGTCGTCGGCCCGTTCAAGGGAGCTCCGGGCACCCTCGGCTGGTAGTCACCGGCTGAGGCGATCACCGGCCGGGGGTGATCACCGGCCGGGGGCAATCACCTCGTAGCCGCGGGCGCGGAGCGATCTCGACCGCTCCTCGTCGAGCGAGAGTACCAACCGTTCGCGGGTGCGCTCGATGTGCGCCACCACGAGCCGTGCGGCCTCATCGCCGGCTCGCCGCCGCAGGGCCTCCACGATGGCGCGGTGTTCGTCGATCGCCCGCACGCGGGACTCCCGGGTGCGCACCTCGAGCCACCGGGTTCGGGCGAGTCGTGTCAGGGAGCTCACCGCCGAAGCCACCATGAACGGGTTGCCGCTGAGACGCACCAGCTCGACGTGGAAGTCGGTGCCCATGCGGTGACCCGCCTCTTCTGACTCGGGCGGGTCGAACGACAGCAGCAGATCGTCGAGCGCATCGATCTGCGCATCGGTCGCCCGGAGGGCCGCCAGCCGCACCGCGGCGGCCTCCACCGCCGACCGGAACTCGAGCTGCGCCTCGACCTCGCCGAGATCGATGGGCGAGACTCTCCACCCCCGACCGTCGCGCTGCATCAGGCCCTCGCCCTCGAGCCTCGTCAGGGCCGCCCGCACGGGTGTTCGCGACGCCGCCAGCTCGGCCTCCAGCCCCCGCTCCGTGAGGCGAGCGCCGGGTGTCACAGCGAGCGAGAGGATGCTCTGCCGCAGGCGCTCGTAGATGAGTTCCGTCTGCGAGGTCTGCGAGGTCTGCGGAGTCTGCGTCATACTTCCAACTCTAGTTGGTTTCGGTATACCTTCGTGGTATACCATCGGCTGGAGAGGGCACGAACGACGACAGGAGCACCGTGAGCGAC
This sequence comes from Subtercola sp. Z020, assembly GCF_002931235.1. GTDB lineage: Bacteria > Actinomycetota > Actinomycetes > Actinomycetales > Microbacteriaceae > Subtercola. The sequence continues at coordinate 3,614 of NZ_PSTT01000115.1, forward strand.
ATCCGAACGACCAGCGCGCTGGGGAGGCGCCCCTGGTTCATGCTGGCCCTGGGTCTGCTGGCTCAGGTCGCCGGCACGATCGCCGTGACCACGCCCGCCTTTCTGGTGCCCCTGCTGAACAGCGAACGGGGCCTGTCGCTGGCGCAGGCGGGCCTGCTGGTCGCCGCACCGTCTGTCGGCATGGTCATCACCCTGATCGCCTGGGGCGCGCTCGCCGACCGCATCGGTGAGCACTGGGTGATCGGTGCCGGTCTCGCGGTGGCCGCCGCGGCCGGGCTCGGTGCGCTGCTGTCGGGTGATCTCGTCTCGACAGGCCTGTTCTTCCTGCTGGGCGGCATGGGAGCGGCCAGCGCGAACGCCGCCGGCGGTCGCCTGGTGGTGGGCTGGTTCCCGCCGCATCGGCGAGGGCTCGCGATGGGCATCCGGCAGATGGCGCAGCCCCTCGGGGTGGCCGTCGCGGCCGTCACCGTGCCCCCGCTCGCGGCCGCCGGAGGGCTGCCGGCCGCCCTCACCTTCTCGTTCGTGGTGGTGGTCGTCGCGGCGGCTGCGGCGTTGCTGTTCATCGTGGATCCGCCCCGAAAGCCGAAGGCTGCGGGTGGGCCGGGAACGCCGTCTGCCAACCCGTACCGGGCGAGTTCCCTGCTCTGGCAGATCCACGCCGTCTCCGTGCTGCTCGTCGTGCCGCAGTTCGTGGTCTCCACCTTCGCGCTCGTCTGGCTGATCAACTCCGAGGGCTGGCAGCCTCTCGCGGCCGGCGTCGTCGTCGGCGTCGCGCAGTTCGTCGGTGCGATCGGCCGCATCGTGGTCGGGGTGGTCTCCGATCGGGTGGGCAGCCGGATGCTCCCCCTGCGTGTCGTGGCCGCGCTCGCGACCGTGGTGATGATCGTGCTGGCCCTGACCGACTGGCTCGCCCTGTCGGGGCTCGCAGCGGTCGCGATCGTGGTCGCCTCGGCGATCACCGTGGCCGACAACGGCCTCGCCTTCACGGCCGTGGCCGAGATCGCCGGGAGCCGCTGGTCGGGGCGGGCCCTGGGCGCACAGAACACCGCGCAGTTCCTCGCCGCCGCCGCCACCGCGCCGCTGGTGGGGCTGCTGATCGGCACCGTCGGCTTCGCGGCCTCGTTCGCGATCACCGCTGCCCTGCCGCTGGTGGCGCTGCCGCTAATCCCGAGTCGGGACACGGAGCGCAGGGTCGACCCTGCACTGCCTGTGCCGACCCCGTCGCGTAGCGGTACGGAACGCACTGCAGGTGCCGAAAAGACTTAGCACCCCGGCAGGCAGAACGACAGCCCTGCAATTCGACGTCGGTCCCTCGTGGTAGCGTGCAAAAATGCCTCGAATCTCGGGAGTTTCCGCAGCCTTCCCCCCGCATTCCTACTCCCAGCCCGAGATCACCGAACTCCTCGGTCCGCTCATCACCTCCGACCCGCAGAAGCGGGCGCTGCTGAACCGGTTGCACGCGAACAGCAGGGTCGACAGGCGCCATCTGGTCATGCCGTTCGAGTGGTACCGGGACAGCAGCCTGAACTTCACCCTGACCAACAACCTGTTCATCTCCGCGGCCGTCGACCTGGCCGAGGAGGCCGTGATGGTCGCGCTCGAGAAGGCAGCGCTCACCCCCGACGACGTGGACTACATCCTGTTCACGTCCGTCACCGGCATCTCTGCGCCGTCGGTCGACGCTCTGCTCGCCCTCCGCCTGGGGTTTCGCTCCGACGTCAAACGGGTGCCGATGTTCGGTCTCGGCTGCGTCGCAGGGGCGGCAGGCATCGCCCGGCTGAACGACTACCTGCTGGGGCATCCGAACGATGTCGCCCTGCTCATCTCGGTCGAGCTCTGCTCGCTGACCGTGCAACGCGGAGACGATTCGATGGCCAACCTGGTGGCGAGCGGCCTGTTCGGCGACGGAGCGGCCGCCGTCGTGATGGTGGGAGACGAGCGGGCGAAGACGATGGCCGTCACCGGCCCCGACGTGCTCGACTCGCGCAGCAGGCTCTACCCCGGAACAGAGGCCGTTCTCGGGTTCAATCCCGGCGAGAGCGGTTTTCGCATCGTTCTGACCGCGGGTGTGGCCGACGTCATCGACGAGCACTTCGACGCAGACGTGATGGGGTTCCTCGACGAGCATCGACTGGCTGTCGCCGACATCGACGTGTGGATGGCGCATCCGGGCGGGCCGCGGGTGCTGCAGAGTTTCGCGTCGGCGCTCTCGCTGCCCGAGAACGCGCTCGACGTCAGCTGGGAGTCGATGGCCGAGAAGGGCAACATGTCGTCGGCATCCATCCTGCACGTGCTGAGCCTCACGCTCGACGACCAGCGCTTCGCGCCCGGCGAGCGGGGCCTGCTCTTCGCGCTCGGCCCGGGTGTGTGTGCCGAGATCGTGCTGTTGCAGTGGCCCGAGACGGTCGGCTGATGCTCCTCTACGCCGCCCTCATCCTGGCGACGGGGGCCGAGCGGGTCGTCGAGCTCTTCGTCTCGAACCGCAACGCCCGCTGGGCCTTCGAGCGCGGGGGCGTCGAGTTCGGTCGCGGCCACTTCCCGTTCATGGTCACGCTCCACACCGGCATGCTGCTGGCCTGCCTCGCCGAGGTCTTCCTGCTCCACCGCGCGTTCGTACCGTGGCTCGGCTGGCCGATGCTCGTGGCCGCCCTCGCCTGCCAGGTGCTGCGGTGGTGGTGTATCGGAACGCTCGGGCGGCGCTGGAACACCCGGGTGATCGTCGTTCCGGGGCTGCCGCTCGTGAGCCGTGGCCCGTACCGGCTGCTGCGGCACCCGAACTACGTCGCCGTCATCGCCGAGGGCATCGCCCTGCCCCTGGTGCACTCGGCGTGGATCACGGCGCTCGTCTTCACCGTGGTCAATCTCGTGCTGCTCTTTCGCTTCCGCATTCCCGTCGAGGAGCGCGCGCTCGCCTTCGGTCTCAGCCAGGCCGCGCAGAAGGTCTGAGCGCGCCGTGCCGACCGGCTCCGCTCCGAACCCTGACGTGCTCGTAGTGGGAGGTGGCCCCGTGGGAATGGCGGCCGCGATCGGCGCTCGGCTCGCCGGGCTGCGGGTGAGTGTTCTCGAGCCGCGGCACGACCCGATCGACAAGGCCTGCGGCGAGGGTCTGATGCCCGGTGCCCTCGCAGAACTCGAACGGCTCGCGGTACGCCCGCACGGGCATCCGATCGCCGGCATCTGCTACCGCGACAGCAGCCACACGGCAGAGCACCGGTTCGCGGGCGGGCCGGGTCGCGGTGTGCGGCGAACAGAGCTCTCGCGCTCCCTGCACGAACGGGCCGGCGAACTGGGGGTGCAGACTCTCGACGGCCGCGTCTCCGGTCTGGTGCAGGATGCCCGGGGCGTCAGCACCACGATCGATCGGGGTGCTGAGATCCGCAGCCGGTGGGTCATCGGATGCGACGGCCTGCACTCGACGGTGCGGCGGCTGGCGGGGCTCGACAGCACCACGCAGGGGAGGGGGCCGCAGGCCGGTCGACGCTACGGCCTCCGACGGCACTACCGACTCGCCCCGTGGAGTGACCTGGTGGAGGTGTTCTGGAGCGACGGCTACGAGGTGTATGTGACGCCTGTTGACGACGAACTCGTGGGAGTGGCGGTGCTCGGGCCGCGAGGGCTGTCCGTCGAGGCGGCGATCGCGGGTGTTCCTGCGCTCGCGGCCCGGTTGGCCGGCGCTCTACCCGACGGCAGCGTGGCCGGGGCCGGTCCGCTCCGGCAGCGGGTGTGGGCGCACGGCTCCGGCCGGGTGCTGCTCGCGGGGGATGCGGCGGGGTACCTCGACGCGCTGACGGGCGAAGGGATGCGGATCGGGTTCGCGCAGGCCGCCGCCGCCGTGCGGGTGATCGCGGGGGCACCCGACGGAGCGACCGATCTGCGGATCGGGCCACGAGCGGCGGCGGACTACGAGCGGCAGTGGCGGCGGGCATCCGGAACCGCCAACCGGTTCACCGGCGCGCTGCTCGCCGCCTCACGATCGCCGCTCCGCCGCGCCATCGTGCCGGTGGCCGAACGGTTTCCGGTCGTCTTCCGCACGGCGGTCGAGGTGATCGCGCGCTGAGTGCAAAGCAGGCTGCGCGTCGAACGTCAAGGGTGCGGGCGGCAGCGCGGGGGCGGGAGAGACTGAGGGGGTGAGCATTTTTCCTGAAGCCATGCGCAACCGCCTGCGATCGACCTTCACCAACCAGGCCGAGGGCCAGCCCGAATGGGTGCTGAAGCTCGAAGAGGGCAGCGACGCCGGCTTCTTCGCACCGGATTCGGCGACGTGGGCGGTGCACGGTCAGACCGCCACCATCGTGGCGGGTGTTCGCGCCCTGCTGTTGCAGGCGCTGCACCCCGGGGCGATGGCCGGCGTGCACGACTGGTCACGCTACAAGGAAGACCCGCTCGGGCGGCTCGCCGGCACCATCCGCTGGATCTACACGGTCAGCTACGCCGACACCGAGACGGCCATCCAGACCTCGAACTGGGTGTTGAAGCTGCACGAGAAGGTGTACGGCAGCTACCTCGACGCCCAGGGGGTCGAACGCGCCTACTCGGCGAACGATCCCGAGTTGCTCTCCTGGGTGCACCTCGCCTTCACCGACTCGTTCCTCGCGACGGCGAAGCTCTGGAGCGGGCCGATCCCGGGCGGCCCCGACGCCTACGTGCGGGAGTGGGCGAAGGCCGGCGAGCTGATGGGCGTGCCGAATCCGCCGCGCTCGGAGGCCGAGCTGGCGGCGCAGATCCGGGCGTTCTACGACGCCGGGGTGCTGAAGAGCGACGAGCGGGTGGCCGAGGCGGTGCGGTTCATCCGCAGGCCTCCGCTGTCGAAGTCGCTCCTGCCCGGGTACGCGGTGCTCTTCGACGGGGCCGTGTCGTCGATCCCCGGGGTCTACCGCGACATGCTCGGCCTGGCGCCGGCGAAGCTCGGGCCGGTTCCGCTGCCCACCCGGCTGTCGACCCGGCTGGTGCTGAAGGTCGTCGGAGACATGCTCGGGCACGACGAGCCGAGCGCGACGCAGGCGCGAAAGCGCCTGGCGCGCCTGGCGAGCGAGACCGGGACTCCCGCCGCCGCCTAACGGAAGCGCATGGTGGGCGGCAGCGGCTTCGGCGGCTCAGAGAGCTTGCGCACCCGCCTGCGTTCCAGGCGAGCCGACACGATCATCACCAGGGTGAACACGGCGGCGCCGAGCATCACGAAGAGCAGGGGCGTGACGTAGTCGCCGTGCGTCAGGGCGTTCGCGACGGCGGCCACGACGATGACGAACCCGCCCGCCAGGCCGAGCACCGAGAAGCGCAGGGCGCGATCCACGGGATGCCCTAGCCGACCCGCGAGGCCGGCGACGCCGTCTTGGCGGGGTCACGCTCGACGAGGTCGCCGAGGGCGTCGTCGATCGCCGTGAGCACTCCGGCGTCGAGCCGCACACCCGCCGCAGCCACATTCGAGGCGATCTGCTCGGGCTTCGATGCGCCGATGATCGCCGACGCCACGTTGGGGTTCTGCAGCACCCAGGCCACCGCGAGCTGGGCCATGGTCAGCCCGGCCTCGTCGGCGATCGGCTGCAGCTTCTGAACGCGCGTCAGCGTCTCGTCGTCGAGCCAGCGCTTGATGAAGTTCTCGCCGCCCTTGGTGTCGGTCGCGCGCGAGCCCGCGGGAACAGGGGCACCGGGCTTGTACTTGCCGGTCAGGGCGCCACCGGCGATCGGCGACCAGACGATCTGCGAGATGCCGACCTCCTCGGAGGCCGGCACCACGGCTTCCTCGATGACCCGCCACAGCATGGAGTACTGAGGCTGGTTCGAGACGAACGGGAAGCCGAGCCGGTGCGCGTAGACCGAGGCCTCGCGAATCTGCGGCGCCGTCCACTCGCTGACCCCGATGTAGAGCGCCTTGCCGGCCCGCACGATGTCGGCGAAGGCCGTCATCGTCTCCTCGAGCGGAGTCTCGTAGTCGAAGCGGTGGGCCTGGTACAGGTCGACGTAGTCCGTGCGCAGGCGGCGGAGCGACCCGTCGATCGACTCCATCATGTGCTTGCGCGAGAGGCCGGTGTCGTTCGGCCCCTTCGGCCCGGTCGGAAAGTAGACCTTCGTGAAGATCTCGAGCGACGACCGCCGCTCGTGCTTCAGGGCCTTGCCGAGAACCTTCTCTGCCAGAGTGTTGGCGTAGACGTCGGCGGTGTCGAAGGTCGTGATCCCGGCATCCAGAGCCGCACGCACGCTCTGGATCGCCACCTCGTTCTCGACCTGCGAGCCGTGGGTGAGCCAATTGCCGTAGGTGATCTCCGAGACCTTGAGACCACTGTTGCCGAGATACCTGAATTCCATGCTCTCAGGTTAGCCGGTCAGCGCTGCAGACCCATCTTCGCGATGCCCAGCAGGGACTCGTGCGGGAGGAAGGCGCGGGTCAGGGCGAGGGCGATCTTCGGCAGGTCGCCCTCGTCGCGGTACAGCAGGCTCATCCGCTCGTACCGCGGGTTGAACTTCGTCTTGAAGTTGTGCAGCGACTGGAACCCGTAGAGCGGCTCGAGCACCTTGCCGAGCGAGTCGAGCACGGCGTCGATTCCGCTGGCCTCGTAGCCCGCGGCGTGGGCGAGCGGCGCCCCCGACAGCGACACGAACAGAGCGCCCTCGGCCTGGAAGTGCAGGGCCGAGGCGGCGATCAGGTACTCGATCACCGGGCGGAACGAGCCGTCGTCGCGGCGACGCATCAGGTCGAGCGTCCACCCGCGAACGGTGTCGTCGGCTCCGAAGACAGGCAGCCACGAGAGCAGGCCCTGCACGGTGCCCGATTCATCGAGCGCGAGCGCGGTCTTCACGTGTGGGTCGAGCGCCTCATCCACCCCGCCGAGCGTGAACCCCATCTCGGGCAGGGCCTTGTCGCCCACCCACTCCTCGGAGATCGCCCGCACCTGCGACACGATCTCCCAGGGTTCGTCGGCGAGCACCGTCATGCGGAAGGTGATCTTCTCGCGCTCGGCCCTGTTCAGGGCTGAGCGGATGGCCTGCCACTTCTTGCCGGTCATCTCGAGCGTGGGCAGGTCGATGATCGTGTCTTCGGCCACCTGCAGGTGCGTCCAGCCCTCGGGGGCGACGGCGAGCGTGGCGTCGGAGACGGAGAAGAAGCAGGGCGCCAGTCCGATGCGCTCGCACTCGGCGACCCACTCCGCGATCGTCTCACCGAGCTTCTCGGCCGGGCCGATCGGGTCGCCGAGCGCGAGCGCGACGCCCGAGCGGCGCTGGTAGGCCACGAAGCTCTCCCCGTCGGCGGTCACGAAGTACTGGTTCTCGTTCCACATCGTCATCCACGACAGCGTTCCGCCGCCGTCGGCGGTGAGGATGGCGAGCGGGGTCTTCCTGGCATCCGTCGTCTGCCGCACCACCCGGCGTGACCGGCGCCACGGCACCCGGTAGGCGCCGCGGCCCGCCCAGAGGATCACGAGCACGGCGATCCAGAGCGAGGAGTTCAGCAGGGCCTCGAACAGGCTGGGCGGGAAGTCGACCGCGAGAACGGCGTAGAGCGCGAGCCCGACGAACTCGAGCACGTTGAAGACGCCCAGGATGACGCCGAACACCCAGGGCAGCCGGTGGCCGAGGCGCACACCGTTCGCGATCAGGGCGATGACCACGACGTCGATCGCGACATCCACCCAGGTGCCCGTTCCCGCGGCCGACGACGTGGTCGGGTCGTTCGAGGGCAGAAGGGAGCCGACCGTCTCGACGACGGCGAGGATGACCAGGCTGGCGAAGGCGAGGATGCGCCACTCCCGGGTGCTCGGTCGGCCGGCGCGGGTGCCGCGGGGCTGCACGAACGGGGCGGCGAGCATCACGACCGTGACGCCGATGAAGTGTTCGATGTCGGCCATTGTGCCGATGTAGATGAGCGCGACGGTCACGATCGCGAAGAGCGCGAACCGCAGGCGCAGGCGCCACGGCGCGCGGAGCGTCACGAGCACGGCGGCGAGGCAGGCGAACACCCCGCCCGACGGGCCGACGTCGTACTGTGACGTGAGCTGGCTGGCCCAGTCGCTATCGAACGAGCGCGCGGCGAGCAGGAAGAAGACGGTACCGATCACAGCGGCGACCTGGCCGCCGGCGAAGATGCCGAAGGCCCGGAACGAGCCGAACCGGCGTTCGGCCCAGCCGACCGCCACGATCAGGCCGACGAGGTTCAGGGCGTAGTGGATGGGCAGTTGCGAGAAGAAGGTGCCGGTGATGAGGGTCCACCACTGGCCGTCGAGGAAGGAGGGCAGGCCGTAGGCGATTCCGGTGTACCAGGAGCGGCGCACGATCGGGTCCCACAGGGCGCCGGTGGCGAGCGAGGCGATGAGAAAGACGCCGACGAGGGATGCGGTGAAGGGCGTGCGCCGAACGGCGCGGCCGACGGGGGCGAACACGGTGCCGAGGGCTGCGGCGACTCCGGCGAGGCCCGCGACGCCGGCGGCGGAGGGTGCGCCCTCTGCCGTCTCGGGCAGTCCGGCTGCGGCGGCGAGGGGGGAGAGGCGGCCATCTGCCTCGAAGAGGTCGGTGCTGCTGGTGCTTGTGCTTGTGCTTGTGCTGTTGCTGTTGCTGTTGCTGTTGCCAGGGCAGCCGCGCGCCGCCCTCGGTAGACGACTACCGTCGCGACCACGACGATCGCGACGAGTACGGCGAGCAGCGCCAGCCAGGTGAACTGGTGGATGAGCTGCTCCGCGGCGCGGCCCAGCAGGGTGACGATCAGGGTCACACCACCGGCCCAGACGATGGCGCCGGCCACGTTCGCGACGAGAAAACGCCGGTACGGCATCCGGAGCGTGCCGGCCAGCGGACCGACGAGCACACGGAGGAAGGCGACGAAGCGACCCCCGAACACGGCCAGAGCGCCCCAGCGGTTCATCAGGGCGATGGCGTCGCGGATGCGCTCGGCGCTGAAGTGGTTCGGAAAGCGGCGGGAGGCGACGATGAGCAGTCGCGCCCCGAACCGATGCCCGATGACGTAGCCGATCGAATCACCGAGAACGGCGCCGATCACGGCCGCGACCGCGACGAGCCAGGGCGGGAGCGAGCCCCCGAGGGAGACGAGCGTGCCGGCAACGAGGATGGTCTCGCCGGGCAGGGGCACACCCAGGCTCTCGACAGCCACGAAGGCGAGCACCACCAGCAGCACCGCGATCGGCGGAATGTTCTCGAGCCATTGATCCACGGCAAGCCCCCTCGAAACGCCGCGCAACGCCCAGTCGCCCTGCCGACGGAACTCAGTTTAGGGCTGGCGGTGGGTGGCAGGATGCCGCGGTCTAGGCTTGGCATATGAGCCAAGTGGATGTGGGAATCGTTTCGTACACAGTGTCGGCAGACTTCATTGCCACCGTCGGTGCAGACTTCGACAGCGAGGCGGTCGATGACGCCGTTCTCGCCCAGCTGAACAGCATGGTTCCAGAGGGCGTCGTGGTGCACCGCAACGGGCGCGCCTTCGCCGACGAGAGCGTCGCAGACGAGGCGCGGAACATCGACTGGGCGGCCCTTCTGAAGCGCATCGACGTCGAGCAGATCATGAGCGAGAACCCGCCTCGGCGGTAACCTCTCCTCCCCAGGTCGGCGGCCGGCGGTGGTTTCCCCCGTTGGCGCTCGATCACTCTTCGGTGTCCGGGCCGCCTGCCACACTGGGAGCATGACAGCAACACTCGTCGCCAAAGGACTCTCGGGCGGCCACGGACATCGCACCCTCTTCTCGGGGCTCGACCTCACCGTCGCGCCGGGCGACGTGGTCGGTCTCACGGGCGCCAACGGTGCGGGCAAGACCACCCTGCTGCGGCTGTTGGCGGGCGTCGACCAGCCCCTCGCCGGCGCCGTGTCGCTCTCGCCGCCCGACGCGTTCGTGGGCTGGCTGCCCCAGGAGCACGAGCGCATCCCGGGCGAGAGCATCGCCGGGTACATCGGTCGGCGCACGGGCGCGACGCAGGCGACGCTGGAGATGGAACGCACCTCAGAGCTGCTCGGCTCGGGGTCGGCCGCCGATGCCGACGCGTACTCGGTCGCGCTCGAGCGGTGGCTGGCCACTGGCGCCGCCGATCTGGATGATCGGGTGCCCGCCATGCTGGCCGATCTCGGTCTCGGGCTCGACGTCTCTGTGCCCATGACCGGCCTCTCGGGTGGGCAGGCCGCCCGTGTGGCGCTCGCGGCACTGCTGCTGTCGCGGTTCGACCTCGTGCTGCTCGACGAGCCGACGAACGACCTCGACCTCGATGGGCTCGCCCGGCTGGAGGCGTTCGTGAAGGGGCTGCGCGGGGGAGTGGTGCTCGTCTCCCACGACCGGGAGTTCCTGGCGCGCTGCGTGACGACGGTCGTCGAGCTCGACCTCGCCCAGAACAGCATCGCGGTCTACAACGGTGGCTACGAATCGTTCCTGGAGGAGCGAACGACGGCCCGTCGGCACGCCCGCGAGGAGTACGACGAGTTCGCCGCCAAGAAGGCCGACCTCGTCGGGCGCGCCCGCACCCAGCGGGAGTGGTCGTCGCAGGGCGTGCGCAATGCGATGAAGAAGTCGCCCGACAACGACAAGATCCGTCGTCGCGCCGCCGCGGAGTCGAGCGAGAAGCAGGCGCAGAAGGTGCGCCAGATGGAGAGCCGCATCGCTCGGCTCGACGAGGTCGACGAGCCGCGCAAGGAGTGGCAGCTGCAGTTCACGATCGGCCAGGCGCCCCGCTCGAGCGCGGTGGTGTCGACCCTCAGCGGGGCCGTAGCGACGCAGGGTTCGTTCACGCTCGGGCCGGTGTCGCTGCAGGTCGACGGCGGGGATCGCATCGGCATCACGGGCCCGAACGGGGCGGGCAAGTCGACACTGCTGCGGCTGCTGCTCGGCACGCAGCAGCCGTCGTCGGGCTCGGCCTCCCTCGGCCGCAGTGTGGCGGTGGGCGAGATCGACCAGGCGCGGGGGCTGCTCGCGGGCTCCGCCGTGCTCTTCGAGGCGTTCGCGGCGCACGTGCCCGACCTTCCTCTCGCCGAGGTGCGCACGCTGCTCGCCAAGTTCGGCCTGAAAGCCGACCACGTCGACCGCCCCGTCGACAGTCTCTCGCCGGGCGAGCGCACCCGCGCGGCCCTCGCGCTGCTGCAGGCGCGCGGCGTGAACCTGCTCGTGCTCGACGAGCCGACGAACCACCTCGACCTGCCGGCCATCGAACAGCTCGAGCAGGCCCTCGAGGCCTACGAGGGCACGCTGCTGTTGGTCACCCACGACCGCCGCATGCTCGAGACGGTGACGCTGAACCGGCAGTGGCAGGTGGCGGGCGGGCAGGTGAGCGAGCGGTGAGCCGCGCTGGTGCTGCTGGCGCCGGCTCGGCCGTCGGGTCGCACGAATACGTCGGCCTGGTGCGCGGCATCAACGTCGGTGCGAACAACCGCATCACCATGGCCGATTTTCGCCGCGTGTTCGAACGGCTCGGCTACACCGACGTCGCCACACTCCTCCAGAGCGGCAACGTGGTCTTCGCCTCCGACCGGCTCCTCGGCGCCCCCGACGTCGCCGCCATCGAGTCGGCCTTCGCCGCCGCGGCCGGCTTCCGCGCCTCCTTCGTGGTGCTCTCCGCCGCCCAGTTCGAGGCCACCGTGACCGCCAACCCCCTCCTTCCGCCCGCCACCTGCCACTGCCGGTTCAGCGTCACCGTCTCGAGCATGCGGCGGTCGTGGGTGACC
>NZ_PSTT01000129.1 GCF_002931235.1 Subtercola sp. Z020
CCCAGTCATCGTCGACGAGCGGGAACACCGGCGGGTAAGCGCCGGGAAGCGGAGAGGTCGGCCGAGAAACGCCGACGGGCGGGGGCGGAACCGCTGCCGGGCTGCACGTTCTGGTCGTAGGTGCCGAAGACCGAGGTGATGCGCTCGTTCACCGGCGAGGGGGCGCCGAGGAAGGTCACGGTCAGGTCGTCGGCAGCGAACATGCGGATGCTGCGGAGCCGCAGGTAGCGCGCCCACGAGGAGCCCGAAAAGGGGCTGTTGATCGCGACCATGCGGGTGACGCGGTGTTCGGGGTCGAGGCGCAGCATCAGGTACTTGCCGATCAGCCCGCCTTTGCTGTGGGCGACGATCACGACGTTGCGGAGGTCGTCGGCCGCGAGGCGGGCCGCCACGATGCGTGCCGAATCGGCGATCGGGAGGAGGTTCCGGCCGAGCTCGGGCAGCAGGTGCACGGGGTGGCCGAGGCGGGCGAGGCGGCGCGCGATCGGCAGCATGAAGTGCCAGCGTTCGTAGACTCCGGGAACCAGCACGACCTGCACCGGGGCGGCCGCGGCCCCTTCCGCCCGAACCGCGACCGTGCGGCGCCCGCGCACCGCGCCCGACACCTCGGATCGGACGCTGTACCCGTAGTCCAGCATCCAGAACCCGGCCCTGGCCAGCCTGTTCATGGTGGGCAACCCGTCAGTCGAGACCGGGCGCCGGCCCCGCGCCGAGGCCCGACGCCGGTTCGATGCTGTCGCTCGACGCCCCGATGAGGTCGAGCAGGGCGCCGGCGTAGGCGTCGGCGGCATCCGCCGCCACGAACACCCGGGTCTGCCCGCCGCGCTCGATCTCGACCTCGTAGGCCTCCCCCGAGAGCAACCCGTCGTCGTCGATCGCGCCGGCCGAGCCGCCCACGTCGCCCGAGCCGCCCGCGTCGCCCACCCCCGCCCACCGGAGCGACCGGAACGTCGCCCCGAGCAGAGCCCGCAACTGGTGCTCCGCGGGCATCCACAGAGCATCGTCGAGCGCGACCGAGTCGAGCGCCCACTCCGTGGTGCCGTTGAAGCCGAGCACCGTACCGGTGTCGTACTCGTGCGCCTCGATGGTCATGTCGCTGACCGTGAAGACGTCGCCTTCGAATCCTGCGCGGTCGATGACGAACAGGTCGCCCGACGTCGGGCGCCACCGCAACCCGGCGAGGCGGAGGGCACGGGCAAGCTGGGGAGTGATCATCCGACAATTATGCGACCGGACTCTGGGCATTGACACGGGCTGTATGTTGTTCTGGTGGATGACCAACGGCGCACTCCCGGCTCTCAGACTTCACTTCGTGAAGCCAACAGGGCGAGAATCGTCGACGCCGTCAAGAAGCACGGCGGCCTGACACAGGTCGAGCTCGCGGGGGCCACCGGGCTCTCGCCGGCCACCGTCTCGAACATCGTGAAAGAGCTGTCGACGTCGGGGCTACTGCACGTCGCGCCCAGCACACGGAGCGGTCGCCGGGCCCAGCATGTGACGCTCGCGCACTCGCTCGGCCTGTTCGTCGGGGTGCACTTCTCGACGAGGCACATGCGCATCGCCCTCGCCGACGCGACCCACACGGTGGTCGCCGAGCACCACATGCCCCTGGCGAAGGACCACCGCGCCGACAACGAACTCGACAAGACCACGCTGCTGCTCAGCGACATGCTCGAGTCGGTCGACGCGACCATGCAGGAGGTGCTGGCCGTGGGCATCGCCGTGCCTGCGCCGATGGACGCGGAGACGGGAACGACGGCCCGGAGCGGGATCATGCGGGGCTGGGACGGCGTGAACGTCGCCGAGGTGATGGGCCGGCGGCTGAAGCGCCCGGTCTTCGTCGACAACGCCGCCAACCTCGCCGCCCTCGCCGAGTACCGACTCGGGGCCGCCCGCGGCAAGAGCAACTCGGTCACGATCGATGTCGGCGACGGAATCGGCGCGGGCCTCATCCTGAACGGGGCCATCTTCCGGGGCCACAACGGGGTCGCGGGCGAGTTCGGGCACACCACGATCCTCGAGAACGGGCCGCTCTGCCGGTGTGGCAACCGGGGATGCCTGGAGGCGATCGCCGGCGGGCCCGCCCTTCTCGAGAGCCTCCGCGACGAGCTCGGCACACTGAAGCTCGGCGACATCGTGCTGCGCGCGATGGCGGGCGAAGCGCTGCCGATGCGCACGGTGGCGGATGCGGGGCGGCACATCGGCGTCGCAGCGGCGAACCTCTGCAACCTGCTCGACCCGGAGCGCGTCGTGATCGCCGGCGAGCTGTCGCGGGCGGGCGAACTGCTGCTCGGCCCACTGCGGCACGCGGTGGAGCGGTCGATCATCGTGGGCCCCGATCTGATGCCCGAGATCGTGCAGGGGCAGCTGGGCCCGCGCGCCGCGACCCTCGGGGCTGCCGCCTTCGCCATCGACAGCGTCACTATCACAGCCGACGACAGAAGTGCCCAACTTGTTATCTAATCCTTGAATTCAAGTCTTGACGACAATGCTGATACATGCCAAGCTCGCACTCGTCGCCAATGAGGGCGGCAATAACGGGAGGTTTCTCAATGAAGATCGCCACCACGAGAGCGGTCATTGCAACGGCCGCAATCCTGCTCGCAGCCGGTTCGCTCACAGCATGTTCGAACGGCTCATCATCCGGTTCCGCAGCGAACACCGCCAACGCCTCGAGCGCAAAGATCGGGCTGCTCCTGCCCGACTCCGTCACTGCGCGGTACGAGAGTGCTGACAAGCCCTACTTCGAAGCCAAGATCAAAGAGCTGTGCCCCGACTGCACCGTTCTCTACTCGAACGCCGACGGCGACGCGGCCAAGCAGCAGCAGCAGGCAGAGTCGATGCTGACCCAGGGCGTCAACGTGCTCGTGCTCGACCCCTTCGACGGTGAGGCCGCGGCATCCATCGTCGGCGAGGCGAAAGCCAAGAACATCCCGGTCATCTCCTATGACCGGCTCATCAACAGCGCCGACCTGTCGTACTACATCTCGTTCGACAACGAGAAGGTCGGCGAGCTGCAGGGCCAGGCCCTGGTCGACAAGATGAAGGCCAGCGGCGCTGCCGCCGACGCCGGCATCCTGATGGTCAACGGCTCGCCCACCGACAACAACGCCAGCCAGTTCAAGAAGGGCGCCCACTCGGTCATCGACGCGTCGGGCTACAAGATCCTCGCCGAGTACGACACACCCGGATGGGACCCGGCACAGGCCCAGACCTGGGTCGCCGGCCAGATCACGCAGTTCGGTCCGCAGATCGTCGGCCTGTACGCCGCCAACGACGGCACCGCCGGTGGCGCCATCGCCGCACTCAAGGGTGCGAACGTCAGCCCGCTGCCTCCCGTGACGGGCCAGGACGCGGAGCTCGCCGGCATCCAGCGCATTCTCGCCGGTGACCAGTTCATGACCGTCTACAAGGCACTCAAGCCCGAGGCAGAGCAGGCCGCGACCCTCGCGGTGTCGCTGGCCAAGGGTGAGAGCGTCTCGGCGACGACGAACACCGACACCAAGGGTGGAGCGTCGATCCCGTCGTTCCTGCTGACCCCCGTCGCCGTGACCGTCGACAACATCGAGTCGACCGTCGTCGCTGACGGCTTCTATAAGGCTTCGGACATCTGCACCGCAGACTACGCAGCAGCCTGCGCCACCGCCGGCATCAAGTAACACACCGAACCGAACCCGGCCGGGGCGTACACACGCCCCGGCCGGGTTCGCTCTCGTTCTCTCCACCCGCCAACTTCTGGCCATCCATTCCTGAGGAGGAACCGTGACGATGGAATCCGCCGTCGCTCCAACCGCGAGCTCGGTCCGCGAGCCCGTGCTCTCGCTGAAAGGCGTCTCGAAGGGGTTCGGCGCCGTGCGGGCGCTGACCGACATCAACCTCGACGTGCACGCCGGCGAGGTCGTCGCCATCGTCGGCGACAACGGTGCGGGCAAGTCCACGCTCGTGAAGATCCTCGCCGGGGTGCACCCGCAGGACTCCGGCACCATCACCTTCGACGGCCAGGTGGTGTCGATCCCGACGCCGACCGCCTCGCGCGCCCTCGGCATCGCGACCGTCTTCCAGGATCTCGCGCTCTGCGACAACCTCGACGTCGTCTCGAACCTGTTCCTCGGCCGCGAGATCACGCACGGCACCCTCGACGAAGAGGAGATGGAGCAGCGCGCCTGGAGCCTGCTGCGCCAGCTCTCCGCGAAGATCCCCTCCGTGCGCATCGCCGTCGCCTCGCTCTCGGGCGGCCAGCGCCAGACCGTCGCGATCGCCCGTTCGCTCATTGGCGAGCCGAGTGTCGTCATCCTCGACGAACCGACCGCCGCCCTCGGCGTCGCCCAAACCGCCGAGGTGCTGAACCTCATCGAGCGCCTGCGTGAGCGCGGACTCGGCGTTCTGATCATCAGCCACAACATGGCCGATGTGCAGGCCGTCGCCGACCGCGTCGTCGTGCTCCGCCTGGGGCGGAACAACGGCGACTTCCACGTCGCCGACGTGAGCTACGAGGAGATCATCTCCGCCATCACCGGTGCCACCGACAACGTGGTCACCCGCCGCGCCAGTGCGCACGCCGTGGCCTCGGCCGCCGATGCACACGAGACGGCTCCGGATGCCGCGGCCGCCGTTCCGGCTGCACCATCGTTCGGCACGACCACCGAAGCGCTGCCCGACAACAGCAGCGAGAACCCCCTCGACGGCTCGAAGGAGAACCGCTGACCATGACTTCCCCCACAGAGAACCCGGCGGAACGCGCCGCCGACCTGCAGGACGAGCGCCTCATCCGCACCGAAGGTGTGCGCGGGGCGGTGCTGGCCTTCCAGCAGCGCGTGCGCGGTGGCGACCTCGGCTCGCTGCCCGTCATCATCGGGCTCATCGTCATCTGGGTGATCTTCCAGATCCTGAACCCGAACTTCCTCTCCTCGAACAACCTCGTCAACCTGACGCTGCAGTGCGCCGCGGTGGGCACCATCTCCATCGGCATCGTGCTCGTGCTGCTGCTCGGCCAGATCGATCTCTCGGTCGGTTCGGTGAGCGGCCTCGCCGCGGCCATCCTCGGCGTCGGCCTCACCCAGCTGGGCTGGCCTGTGCTGCTCGCCGTGGTGGTGGCCCTCGTGGTGGGTGCCGCGATCGGTTTTCTGTACGGCCTGCTCTTCACCCGCTTCGGTGTGCCGAGCTTCGTCATCACGCTCGCGGGCCTCCTCGCCTTCCTCGGCCTGCAGCTGAAGGTGCTCGGCCCGAACGGGTCGATCAACCTCCCCTACGACTCGTGGATCGTGCAGTTCGCCCAGGCGACGTTCCTCCCGCCGTGGGCGGCCTACGCCCTCGCCGTGATCGCTGCCGGCGCGGTGTTCTACACCGACATCCGCCGCGCTGCGCGTCGCCGCAAGGCCGGGCTCTCGACCGGTGCGATCTCGGTCACGCTGATCAAGTCGCTCGCCCTGCTGGTGCTGCTGGTCGTCGTCGTCGCCTACCTCGCGACCGACCGTGGCCTCGGCGCGATGTTCCTCCTGTTCGTGGTACTCGTCGTGGTGATGAACTTCTTCCTGACGCGTACGCGGTGGGGCCGCTCGGTGTTCGCCGTCGGTGGTTCCGTCGAGGCGGCGCGCCGGGCCGGTATCCGGGTCAACCGGGTCTACATCTCGGTGTTCGTCCTCACCTCGACGTTCGCAGCGCTCGGCGGTCTGCTCGCCTCGGCCCGCCTGACCTCCGCGAGCCTCTCCTCGGGCGGTGGCGACACCAACCTGAACGCGATCGCGGCTGCGGTCATCGGCGGCACGAGCCTCTTCGGCGGTCGTGGCAGCGCCTACTCGGCACTGCTCGGCATCCTCGTCATCCAGTCGATCTCGAACGGCCTGACGCTGCTGAACCTCGACTCGTCGATCCGCTACATGATCACGGGTGCGGTGCTGCTGCTCGCGGTCATCATCGACTCGCTGTCGCGTCGTTCACGCGCGAGCCACGGCCAGGCCTGATCCGCATCCCGGCCTGATCCGCATTCGGGCCCGACACGCTGTCAAGGCCTGTGCATCTGCCCGTCGGCACCGCAGACTGGTACCACAACATAAGAGGAGTGTTTTTTCATGATCGAGAAACTCAGCGAACTCGGCTTCAAGAGTGAATACGCCTACCTCGGCGGCTTCGGTTCCATCCTGCTGTCGTTCATCGCGTACTTTGTCAGCCGCGCGAAGAAAGACGACTCGAAGGCGCAGTCCGACCGTTGGGGCATCTTCATCGGCCACTGGGCTCCGACGTTCTTCGCCCTCGGCGTCGCGCTGAAGCTCGAAGAGAAGAAGTAGCGCGCAGAATCACCGAAGGGCCCGGTTCGACATCCTGTCGGCCGGGCCCTTCGTCGTTCCGCCTCAGTCCGCTGAGACGGCCTCGTCGACCACTCCGACGAAGCGGCTCCCGATTCCGTCGAACTCCGTGCGCCTGGTTCCGGATGCCACGGGCGGCAGTTCATCGGGCGTGTGCCAGTCGCAGCTGATCCAGGTGAACGCCGGCCACCACTTCTTGGGCCGGGCCGCCTCACTGAATCCGCAGATGGAGCAGGTCAGCTGCACCCACACGGGCTTCTTGCCGGTGCGGTTGACGCGTGACTGCAGCAGCCACGGTGGCGGGTCGGCGTCGATCGCCTGAACGTCAGCCTCGCTCATGCGCGCGGGCAGCCCGTGGCGCGCGGCCATCTCGAGGGGAATGTCGAGCCTGAGCGCTGCTTCTCGTCGTGAAATCATCGCCTCCCACAATACGGGCGCGGGGGCCTCAGGTCAGGCCTTCGGCTCGGCGACCACCGTGAGACCCGATCCACCATTCGCGGAATGCATCAGCAACTCGATCCACGCGCGGTTCAGAGGCGGCCGGGAGCCGTCGTCGAAGGTGAACACGAGCGGGATCGAGGGGTGCACCCAGACAGAGGTGCTGCCCGCGTCACCGTGCGGGCAGGTGAAGCTGAACTTCTCGTCCCGGCGGAGCTTCGCCAGAATGACGGCCTGCAGATGGGCGAGGAGGCGATCCTCGAAGGGAAGGGTGATGCTGGGTGAACCGTAGGTGAGGGTGCCCATTGTGGCGGTGGTCTCCTTGTCGTCGCGCATTCTGCGCCGTAGGTAAGACGGATGTCGCGCACGATTCGTCACGCCGACGGCGAAAGTTTTTTTCGATCGCTGTCTCTCAGCCCATCAACAGGTTGCTCAGAGGCCGGAGAGACAGACTGGACAGGTTTGTTCACCCATGAGAAGTGTCACCCATGAGAAGTGCCAGAGGATCCATGCGCAAAATCACCCTGATCGCCGCCGCGGCAGCCGTCGCACTCACGCTGGCGGGATGCAGCACGTCGTCTGCCGCCCCGTTGGCCTCGCCGGCCGCAGCCTGTTCGCCCACCGCGTCGGGCCCGAACTCCGATGCGGTCACGGCGACCGGTGACCTCGACGCGCTGCCGACCACGACGTTCACCACCCCGATGACCACCACCGCCACCGAGCGCACGGTGACCACCGAGGGCACAGGGGCGCAGGTCACCGACGGCATGCTCGCGACCATCGACTTCACGCTCTACAACGGCACCTCGGGCAAGCAGCTCTTCACCACGACCGACGCTGAGATCGGCGCACAGCAGGTGACGGTCGACCAGACGCAGTTCCTCCCCGGCATCGTGAAGGCCATCACCTGCGCAACCGTGGGCTCCCGTGTCGTCGCCGTCGTTCCGCCCGCCGACGCCTGGAGCGAGGCCGGCAACTCGACGCTCGGCGTCGCGGCGACCGACACCGTCGTGTTCGTGATCGACGTGAAAGACGTGACAGAGGCGCCCCCGGCGACGACCGCGCCGAGCCCCACCCTCGACCCGAACATGCCGACGAGGGCGACCGGCGCCGACCAGCCCGCGCCCGAGGGCCTGCCCACGGTGACGCTCGCCGACGACGGAACCCCCACCGTGACCATTCCGAGCACCCCCGCCCCCACCACGCTGCAGATCGGCGTGCTGAAGAAGGGCGACGGCACCGTCGTCGCCGACGGAGACACCGTCACCGTGCAGTACCAGGGTGTCAACTACAGCACAGGGGCCGTCTTCGACCAGAGCTGGGGCAAGAGCCCCACCAGCTTCGCCACGAATCAGGTCATCAAGGGCTTCGGCGCAGCACTCGTCGGGCAGACGGTCGGCTCGCAGGTCATCGCGGTCATCCCGCCCGACCAGGGCTACGGCCCGAACGGCCAGCCGAGCGCCGGCATCGGCGGCACCGACGACCTCGTGTTCGTCGTGGACATTCTCGCGACAGCCTCGGCCACGAAGTAGGCGATCGGCCTCGGCAGCGAGGTGAGGGAGGGCGGGCATCCAGAACCGGTTGCGCGCCCTCCCTCCTTCGTTTCTGTGGTTTCTCTCAGAACTCGAGCGACGGTTCGTCGGAGACCGAGAGCGTCAGCACGGCCTGCTCGATGAGCTCGTCTTCTTCGATCTGCTGCTCGATGCGCCTCAGCACGCGGGCGACCTGCTCCTCCGGCTCGTCACCCTGCAGGTCGACCGCGGCGACCAGAAAGAGACGGGACGGGCCGACGAACTCGAGGTGCAGGTAGGTCACCCGGGCGATCTCGGGCTGCGCGAGCAGTCGCGCGGCCGCACCGACCCGAAAACGCTCGGGAGGGTTGAAGCCGACCAGGTACCGGCGGTTCTGATTGATGAGCACGACCGCGACCCCGGCGAGGAGGAGGCCGATCAGAATCGAGCCGAGCGAATCCCAGAACGGGTCGCCGGTCAGCTGGTGCAACAGGATGCCGAGGAAGGCGATCGCCAGGCCCGCGAGGGCGGCCGAGTCCTCGGCGACCACGGCACGGAGCGTCGGATCGGAACCGTTCACGACATAGTCCACGGTCTGTCGACGGAATCCGGATGCCGTACGGCGGGCCTGCAGCACCGACTGCACGAGCGAGGCCCCCTCCAACAGCGCCGAGACCCCGAGCACGAGGTAGGCGACGAGGTAGTCGGAGGCCGGCTCGGGGTCGAAGAGCTCCTGCACGCCGTGCATGACGGAGACGACGGCCCCGACGGTGAAGACACCGACGGCCGCCAGCAGCGACCAGACGTAGGCCTCCCGGCCGTAGCCGAGGGGGTGGCCGTCGTCTTTCGCGCGCACAGACCGGCGGTCGGCGACGAGGAGGAAGATCTCGTTACCGGCGTCGGCCCAGGAATGCGACGCCTCGGCGACGAGTGAGGCGGAGCCGGTGAGAACAGCCGCGACGGACTTGGCGATGGCCACGAGGATGTTCGCGACGAATGCGATGACGACGATCATCCGGCCCCCGGGAGTTGTGTGCGTGATGTGGTGTTGAGTCGTGCGCGAACGGTGCCTGGTTTCTGGTTCGCGGCACCCAGCCTCCAGTATGCGGCCGACCGACGATACTGGAGGGGTGGATCTCGAGAGCGTCGCTGCGGAGCTCAGCCAGGTGCCGCCCGCCACGTTCGTCACCCGGCGGGCCGAGCTGGCGAAGGCGGGCCGCGAGGAGGCCACGGGGGCCGCCACTCAGGCCGGCGCCTCGGCGGCCGAGGCGAAGGCGGCCGGCCGCCAGCTGGCCGACGCGATCAAGAAACTGGGCAAACCGTCGTCGGCGGCGTGGGCCGTCAACCTGCTGCAGGCCCAGCGGCCGCACGAGCTCGACGCCGTCGTCGAGCTGGGGGCGGAGTTCCGCGCCGCGGTCGCCGCAGGGGATGCCGCTCGGCTCACGGCGCTCTCGGCGGAGCGCCGCACGACCCTTCGGCGGGTGACCGGGGCCGCCGTCGAACTCGCCGAACGCGCCCTTCTGGCACCGGTCGTCGCGGTCGACGACGACGGCCGTGTGCCCGAGCCTCCGGGCCTCTCCCCCGCCGTCTCCGCCGACGTCGAGCAGACGCTGCAGGCGGTGCTCGCCGACCCCGCCGCAGAGGCGGCGGTGCACACCGGCCGGCTGGTGCGCATGCTGACGTCGAACGGGGTGGAGGCAGTCGACCTGACGGATGCGGTCAGCGGTCCGTTCATCCCGCCCGAGCCCGACGACGTCGAGCCGGAGGATGATGGGGCCGAGGATGACGCGGGAGGGGACGACGCGGGTGACGGGGATGCGGAGCGCACCCGCAGCGTCCGCAGCCACAGCAGCAGCAGCAGCAGCAAGAGCGATAAAAGCAGCGACAGCGAAAGCGCCGCCAGCCGGGCCGCGCGCGAAGCCGCCCGGGCGCTCGACGACCTCGACCACCAGCTCGACGAGCTGCGGGAGCTGCGGCGTCGGGCGCGCGAGCAGTCCGACCGGCTCGGCGACGAGATCGCCGACCTCGAAGCGCGCCTCGCCGACCTGACCGCCGAACTCGACGACCGTCGCGCCGATCGTGAGCGCCTCGAAGACCGGCTCGACGAGACCGACCGGCAGTTCGGCAGGCTCGACCGGGAGCGCGACAGGGCGGCGCGCCTCGCCGAGACCACGGCCAGGGCGGCGCGCCGATGAGCGCCGGGGCAGAAGGCGGGGCCGACGGCAGGGCAGCAGGAAGTGCAGCAGGCAGTGCAGCAGGCAGTGCAGCAGGCAGTGCAGCAGGCAGTGCAGAAGGCAGCGCCGGCGCCGGCGGCAGGCGCGAGACCGTGCTGAGCGCCGGCATCCTGCTGTACCGGCGAACGCCCAGCGGCCTCGACGTGTGGATCGCCCACATGGGCGGGCCGTTCTGGGCGCGCAAGCACGAGCGCGCCTGGTCGATCCCGAAAGGGCTGGTCGAGCCGGGCGAAGACACGCTCGCCGCCGCGCTGCGGGAGTTCGCCGAAGAGATCGGCACCCCCGCGCCGCAGGTCGGGTACACGCTGCTGGGCGACTTCCGCCAGCGCTCGGGCAAGGTGGTGCGCGCCTACGTCGCCGAGGCCCTCGCGGGGTTCGACGTCGACACCGTGACGAGCAACACCTTCGAGATGGAGTGGCCGCGCGGGTCGGGGGTTCTCCGCGCGTTCCCCGAGATCGACGCGGCCCGCTGGGTTCCGCTTGCGGAGGCGAGGGAGCTGGTCGTCGCCGGGCAGGTGCCCCTGCTCGAAGCCCTGTCGGACCACGCTCCCCCGCCGGAGCACACTCCCCCGCCGAACGTCACTCCTCCGCCGAACCTCACTCCACCAGGGACAGCGGCTTCGTGATGGTCTCGAGCGACTTGCGCTCGGCATCCACCCCGAAGACGAACGCGATCACCCCGCCCAGGATCATGATGCCCGCCCCGATGAAGTACCCCACCGTGAGCGGCCCGCGGTCGGTGCCGTCGCCGATCAGCACGCCGTAGAGCAGCGGCGCCCCAGCGCCGGCGATCTGGCCGAGGGCGAAGAAGTACGAGATCGCCTGGCTGCGCAGTTCGAGCGGGAAGATCTCGCTGACCGTCAGGTAGGCGCTCGATGCCCCGGCCGAGGCGAAGAAGAACGACACGCACCAGAAGATCGTCTGCGTCGTCGCGTTCAGCGTTCCGGTGCTGAACAGCAGAGCCGACACCGCGAGAACCGCGCCCGAGACACCGTAGGTGAGCAGGATCATCTTGCGCCGGCCCCAGATGTCGAAGAGGTGGCCGAGCAGCAGCGGCCCGAGCAGGTTGCCGATCGCGAACGGGAAGAAGTAGTACTGGGTCGACACAGAGTCAGTGCCGTAGAAGTTCTGCAGTACCAGCGCATAGGTGAAGAAGATCGCGTTGTAGAGGAACGACTGCGTGATCATCATCGTGGCGCCGACCAGGGTGCGCTTCGGGTAGTCCCTGAAGAGCACCCGCACGATCGTGCGGAACGGGATGCTCTCGGTGGCCTTCACCGTGATCGCCAGTTTCTCGTCGACGGGCTCGATGGTGCCGCCCTCGCGCGCGACGCGCTGTTCGATGTCGTCGACCGTGTCTTCGGCCTCCTTCTCGCGGCCGTGGGTCATCAGCCACCGGGGGCTCTCAGGGATGTGCCGGCGCAGGTAGATGATGGCCAGACCGAGAATCGGCCCGATGAAGAACGCGAGGCGCCAGCCGATGTTCTCGGCGAAGTTGTCGGGGTTCAAGAAGAACAGGTTCGCGGCTGAGCCGAGCGCAGCGCCGCCCCAGTAGGTTCCGTTGATCGCGATGTCGACGCGGCCGCGGTAGTGCGACGGAATCAGTTCGTCGATGGCCGAGTTGATGGCGGCGTACTCGCCGCCGATCCCCATGCCCGCGAAGAAGCGGAAGAAGAAGAGCACGTACATGTTCGGCGAGAAGCCGGCTGCGGCGCTGGCCACCAGGTAGATGACGAGCGTCAGGATGAAGAGCTTGCGCCGGCCGAGCTTGTCGGAGAGCCTGCCGAAGATGATCGCGCCGGTGATCTGGCCGAGCAGGTAGATCGTTCCGGCGAGCCCGACGTCGGCGGCTGTCATGCCGAGGTCCTTCTGGAATCCCGCAGACGCGACGATCTGGATCTCGAGGCCGTCGAGCACCCAGGAGAAACCGAGGCCGATCACGATCGACCAATGGAACCTCGTCCACGGCAGTCTGTCCATGCGAGCGGGCACGAGGCTCCGGATGCCGCCGGCTGCGCTCGGCGTCTTGTCTGCAGTAGGCACGAGTTCTCCCCAGTGAGTGAGTGACAACGAATGACAGTGCGGGTGATCGCCCGAGCGAAGGACCCACGACAGAAACGACCATAGACCCCTGCTGGGCATTTGTCTGTCAGGCGTGTTTTGTCGCGTGCAACTGTGTACGCTTCGCCCGGCCCGGGGCGGGCCCGCTTCTCCGAACTTCTCTCAGCACGGAGGGCGACCACCTCCCTAGGATGGGAGCGCACGTTCCGCCCCTCGACAGAAACCACCGGTTATGCGCGCTCCACAGCTGATCACCGCCTCCCTCCTCGCCCTCGGGCTCGCGCTCGCCGGTGCCTCGGCGGCTGCCGCAGACGAGCCGGTGAACCTCGGGTCGTCGCACGTCGTCGACAGTGCGGGTGTTCTCAGTTCCAGTGACACCGCCGCCATCGAGAGCGCTGCGGAGCAGTTGTATACCGCTCACGGCATAGATCTGTACGTGGCGTTCGTCGGCGACTTCGAAGACCCCGCGTCTGCCGAGGGCTGGGCGAACACGACGGCCACACAGAACAACCTGGGGCCGACCGACTACCTCCTCGCGGTCGCCGTCGACGGGCGCGCCTACTACCTCTCCGGCGACTCGTCGGGGCCGGTCAGCGACGACCAGCTCTCGTCGATCGAGACCTCACGCATCGAGCCGCAGTTGCGGAACGAGAACTGGGCAGGGGCCGCTGAGGCTGCAGCCGACGGCCTCGGTCAGGCGGTCGACGGGGCGGGTGGATCGGGTTCCGGCGGCGGCACCGGCTCGTCGTCGGGCGTCGGCATCGGCGGGGGCACCCTCGCGGCCGTCGTGGCCGTGCTGGTGATCATCGCCGTGATCGTGGTGGGCATCATCGTCATCGTGTTCGTGCGCGCAGCGCGGCGCACCCGCAGGCTCGGCGGGGGTACGGCCGGCGCGGGTGCATCGTCCGGCAGCCTCGGTGGGGCATCCGGAGGCGGAGCACCGCGTGGTCCCGTCGACGAGTTGCAGACGATGCCGATCGAAGAGCTCGCGCGCCGGGCGGGCAGCGCGCTCGTGCAGACCGACGACGCGGTGCAGACCAGCACCCAGGAACTCGGCTTCGCGGTCGCCCAGTACGGCCAGGCAGCGGCCGCACCGTTCCAGAAGGCGCTCGACGACGCTGCGGCCGGGCTGAAGCAGGCCTTCACCCTCAAGCAGAAGCTCGACGACGCCGAGCCCGACAGTGAACAGCAGACGCGGCAGTGGAACGCCGACATCGTGCGGCTCTGCGCAGAGGCGAACCGGGCACTCGACGAGCAGGCTGACGCCTTCGACGAACTGCGCGAACTGGAGAAGGACATTCCGGCGGGGGTCGCGGCCGGCCGGGCGGCCTGCGACGAGATCGAGCCGAAGGTGGCGGCCGCCGAGGCGACTCTGGCGACGCTCGCGACGACGTTCGCCCCCACCGCGTTCTCGACGGTCGAAGACAACCCCGAGCAGGCCACAGAGCGTCTCACCTTCGCCCGCGCGGCGCTGGCCGAGGCCGAGAAGGAGGCGGTGACCGACACGGGTGAGGCTGCCGTCGGCGTGCGCGCCGCTGAAGAGGCCGTCGACCAGGCGACGCTGCTGCTCACCGCCGTCGACAGGGTGCGCGACGACCTCGCCGCGGCCCGGGCGCGCATCGATGCCATGCTCACCAACCTCCGGCAGGATGTCGTCGACGCCCACGCCGTCGCCGCCGTCGGCGACCCGCAGGGGTCGATCACCGCGGTCGAGAACCGCACCTCCGCCGTCATCTCGACTGTCGAGGCCCGGCTGACCGCGGGGCCCATCGACCCGGGCGCGCTCGCCTCCGAGCTCGAGCTCGCGAACCGCGACATCGACGGCGTGCTCGCCGCCGTGCGCGGGCAGCAGGCCTCAGAGCAGCGGGCGGCCAGCACCCTCGGGCAGACGATCGCTTCGGCCGAGGGTCACATCTCGGCCGCGAACGACTACATCACCACTCGCAGGGGCGGTGTCGGCGCCGAGGCCCGTACCCGCCTCGCCGAGGCCGCCCGGCTGGTGCAGCGAGCCCACGAGCTGTCGGCGACGGATGCGGCAGCCGCCCTCTCGGCCGCGCAGCGCGCAGACTCACTTGCGGCGCAGGCCATCGAGGCGGCACAGAACGATGTCGGCGACTTCGCCACCGATGCCGGGTACGCCGGGTACGGCTCCACTCAGGGCGGTGGTGGTGGGCTCGGCGGCATGTTCGGCGGCTCCGGCGGTCGCTCGGGCGGCGGCGGCGGCAACGGGATGCTCGGGGCCATGCTCGGCGGCATCATCATCAACAACGTGCTGGGC
>NZ_PSTT01000024.1 GCF_002931235.1 Subtercola sp. Z020
TTGTTCGCCCCCGCTCCCGAGGTCAGCGCCACGTAGAGCAGCACGGCACCGCCCCCACCCTCGGCGGTGCCGTGCTGCTCTACGTGGCGCTGACCTCGGGAGCGGGGGCGAACAAGGTGCTCTACAAGCTGCTCAGTCAGGAGCCGCTCGACGACGAGGCGATCGCCTTCTTCCGTGACCGCGTCGAGCGTGCCGCGGTCGGGATGGCCGGCAACACCTTCCCGGGGAGGGAGACGCTGCCCGAGCGCGACCCGCACGCAGCGTGGGAGTACCGCATCCACCTCGTGAAGGCGGTGAGCGCGTGATCAGTGCGCTGGCGATCGCGGCCGCCCTGCACCTGCCACCGCCGACCCCCCAGCAGCAGGCCGTCATCGAGGCACCGCTCGCGCCCAGCATCGTCATCGCCGGCGCGGGCAGCGGCAAGACCGAGACGATGGCCAACCGGGTGGTCTGGCTGCTGGCGAACCGGCACGTGAGCGTCTCCGAAGTGCTCGGTCTCACCTTCACCCGCAAGGCAGCGGGCGAACTCGCCCAGCGCATCCGCTCGCGCATCGACCAGCTCGCGGCGGCCGAACTGACGCCGGTCGTGTTCGACCCGTTCGAGTCGCCCACTGTCGCCACCTACAATTCGTTCGCGAACAGCATCTTCCGCGACAACGCCCTGCTGGTGGGCAGGGAGGGCGACTCGAGCATCCTGAGCGAGGCGTCGGCGTGGCAGATCGCGAGGCGGCTCGTCACGAACAGCACAGACGAGCGGCTGGTCGGCCTCGACAAATCCATCGACACGATCACCGAGGCCGTTCTCTCGCTGAGCCGTGCACTCAGTGAGAACGTCGCAACCTCGGCCGACGTCATCCGCATGGCCGGGGAGTTCGCCGAGCTGGCCGACCTGCCGACGGGGTCGACGCGTGTCGCCACCCTGAACGCAGAGCTGCGATCGTCGCTGGCGGCCGTGACCGCGCTGCCGGTGCTCGTCGACCTCGCCGACCGGTTCCAGAACGAGAAGATCCGCCGCGGCTTCGTCGAGTACTCCGACCAGGTCGCCCTCGCCCTCTCGATCGCCGAGCGCGTCCCTCGCGTCACCGAGGAGTACCGCGAGCGGTTCCGCGTCGTTCTGCTCGACGAGTACCAGGACACGAGCGTGGGCCAGACCCGCCTGCTCTCCACGCTGTTCGCCGGCCAGCCGGTGATGGCCGTCGGCGACCCGCACCAGTCGATCTACGGGTGGCGCGGGGCGAGCGCTGCGAACCTCGGAACGTTCGCCCACGACTTCACCGGCGACCCGCAGGGAGCCCTCACCTTTCCGCTGTCGACGAGCTGGCGGAACCCCCAGCGCGTGCTCGACGCCGCGAACACCCTGGTCGCGCCGTTGACCCGGGCCCAGTCGGTGCCCGTCTCGACGCTCGAACCGCGGCCCGCCGCACCCCAGGGCACGCTCGATGCCTTATATGGGGAGACCATCGCCGACGAGGCGGCCGCTGTCGCAGAGTGGCTCGCGACCGAGCTCGATGTGCCGGGCGCGAAGGGCGGGGTGCGGTCTGCTGCGCTGCTCTGCCGCTCGATCAAGAAGATCGACGCCTTCACCAGCGCCCTCGAGGCGCGCGGCGTTCCCTTTCACGTGCTCGGCCTCGGGGGCCTGCTCGAAGAGCCGGCCGTCGCCGACCTGGTCTCCGCGCTGCGGGTGATCTACTACCCCACGGCCGAGTCCGAGCTCGTGCGCCTGCTCACCGGCGCACGCTGGCACGTCGGCCTCCGCGACATCGCCGAACTCTCGCGGGTGGCGACCTGGCTGGTCGAGCGCGACCACCACTTCGCGAAGCTCGATGCCGAGCTCGCCAGGCGCATCCGCGATTCCGTCGTCTCCGACGAGGGCCGTTCGCTCGTCGACGCGCTCGACTTCGTGGCCGCTGCGCCGGCCGGTCACCGGATGCTCGAACAGTTCAGTGCCGAAGGCCTCGACCGTCTGCGTGCCGCCGGCCGACAACTCGCCTTCCTCCGCACTCGCACCGGACTCGACCTGCTCGACCTCGTCAACCTCGTCACCCAGGAGTTGCTGCTCGACGTCGAAGTGGCCGCCAACGAGGCCTCCTACCTCGGCCGCGCGAGCCTCGACGCGTTCTCCGAACAGATCGCCGGGTTCGTGGCCGCCGACCGCACGGCCGGGCTCGGCCCCTTCCTCTCCTGGCTGAAGGAGGCGGAGAAGCGCGACCGGCTGAGCCCCCGCTCCGAGGAGCCCGAGCCCGGCACCGTGCAGATTCTCACGATCCACGGCTCGAAGGGGCTGGAGTGGGACATCGTGGCGGTACCCCGCATGGTCGAAGACGAGCTTCCCGGCAAGCCGCAGAGCAAGCAGGGCTGGTTGGCCTTCGGCGAGCTGCCCTTCGAATTCCGGGGCGACGCGGGCCAGCTCCCGCCGCTCGCCTGGCGGAGTGTGTCGACCCAGGCCGAGTTCCAGGCCGCCAAGAGCGCCTACACCGACGAGATCGTGGCGCGCTACGCCGACGAGCAGCGCCGCCTCGTCTACGTCGCCGTCACCCGTGCCCGCGAGGCGCTGCTGCTCACCGGGTCGTTCTGGTCGACCCAGCAGAAGCCGCGTTCGCCGGGCCTCTTCCTGACCGAGCTCGCCGCCGGTGGCCTGGTGGCTCCAGATGCCGTGCCCGACGCTCCCGAGAGCGAAGAGAACCCCCTGCCCGAGTCGTCACTGCTCGTTCCGTGGCCGCTCGCGCCGCTCGGCAGCCGTGCGACCCGGGTGCGGAGAGCAGCCGAGGCCGTGCAGAAGGCCGACCCCGGCCAGTCGACACCGTGGTCGCGCGACATCGAGCTGCTTCTCGCCGAGCGCGCATCGGCTCTGGCGGGCGAGGAGCTGATCATCCCGACCCGTGTCGCCGCCTCCCGCTTCAAGGACTACGTGACCGATCCCGGCGCCGTGCTGCGGCAGCTCGGCCGACCGATGCCCGAGCGGCCGTATCGCCAGACCCGGCTGGGAACCCGCTTCCACTCCTGGGTCGAGAACCGTTTCGGGCTCGTCGGCGGCTCGGAGCAGCTCGACGCCGGTGCGGGCGAGCTCGACCTCGACCCGCGACTCGAGGCCGGGGCCGTCGACGAGGCCGAAGAGGTAGAGCTCGCCCGGCTCCAGGCCACCTTCGAGGCCTCGCCGTGGGCGGGGTCGAAGCCGGAGGAGGTCGAGATAGAGATCCACCTCGTGCTCGGCGCGAACATCGTCGTCTGCAAGATCGATGCCGTGTTCCGGGTCGACGGGCGCTACCAGATCGTCGACTGGAAGACCGGCCGGGCGCCGGCCGACGCCGACGATCTCGAGGTGAAGCAGTTGCAGCTCGCGCTCTACCGACTCGCCTACGCGCGCTTTCGCGGTATCGATCCCGACGAGATCGACGCCGTCTTCTACTTCGTGGGGGTCGACCAGACCATCACGCCCGACAGGGTCTACTCCGAAGACGAGCTGCTGGCGCTCTGGGAACGGGTCGGCAGCGGCCAGCCGGCCTAGTCGTCGTCGCTGATGCGGGCGGCGTTCGCGTGGTCGCGGGCTGCCACAGGCTCGCGCCGCGGCGTCTGGTTGAGCATCGCCTCGACCTCGTCGACCGCGAGCACCCGCCCGGTGTCGCTCGAGAGCGGGTTCACCAGGTCGGCCTGCGCGGTGGAGGCCAGCCCGTTCAGCATCGTCACCGCATCGTCGACGATCGACGGGTCGCGGAGGTCGGAGCCGTGCACCAGCCACTTCGCGATCTCGAGCTCTGCGTAGAGCCGCGCGCGCTTTCGCAGCTGGCGGTCGACCGGGCCGGCGCGGCCCACGTTGTACCCCGAGAAGACGCTGGTCGCCGACTCCTCGTGCGAGACCGAGCTGAGCCAGAAGAGATCGCTCGCCGGGTCGCCCACCTTGAGGTTCGACCAGTCGAGGATGCCCGTCACGCGCTCACCGGCGACCAGGAACGACTCCGGCCCCAGGGCACCGTGGATGACGGCGGGCTGGAACTGCCAGAGGGCGCTGTCGTCGAGTGCGACCGACCAGCGGGTGAGCAACTCGACAGGCACCCTGCCCGTCGCCGCGGCCCTGTTCTTCAGGCTGGTCGCCGCGCGGGCCGACTCGCTCGCGCTGAGTACGGGCAGCCCGGCGTCGGTGATGACCGAGGTCGGCAGGGAGTGGATGGCAGCGATCGCCTGCCCGAAACCCTCGGCCAGGCCGACGCTCTCATCGAGACTGTCGAGGCTCGCGGGGGAGCCGGGGATGAAGTCGTAGACCACACCGCGCGTCTGCCCGACGGGCGCCTGGCCCACGAACTCCGGCGCGCGGAAGGGCAGCCGCTTCCGGGAACCGGCGGTCAGCGCGCGCAGCGCGACGAGGTCGCCGGACTGCTCCGTCTCCGCCTCCTGCGAGGTCGGCACGCGGATGATCAGCTGGTCGCCGCCCCTCGTCTGGAGCAGTGCGGAGTCGAACCGGCCGGTCAGGCCGGTCGACATCGGGGTCGCCGAAACGACGTCGAGCTCAGCGACGGCAGCGGTGGCGAGCGCGGCTAGAGTGAGAGAGGATCTGGCCATACCTTCAGGGTAGGGCGGCTTCTTCGCTCGCAGGCTTTCGCCACGCATGATTGGTCAACCCGTGCCAAACACTTTTCTTTCCTCCCTCCCTCTCTCGCGCTTCGAGATCGATCGCGACCACCTCACCCGGGACATCCCCGACCTGTTCGACGTGCTCGCAGCCGACGAGTCGACGCGGGTGCTGCCGATCTTCAACCAGCAGGCGCTGCTCGACCCCGAGCATTCCCGGCTCGTCTTTCTCGGCGCCTCCGTACTGGGCGACGCCGAGCAGCTCGTGTATCTCGGCCGGTCCCTCGCAGAGACCTCCCTCGAGCCCGTCGGCACCCGTCTCGTCGCGGCAGAACTCTCGGAGGAGGCCGCGAAGGCCCTTGAACCCGACGAGAGCCGCTGGGTCAACCTGCGGCTGGTGGCC
Organism: Subtercola sp. Z020; assembly: GCF_002931235.1. GTDB lineage: Bacteria > Actinomycetota > Actinomycetes > Actinomycetales > Microbacteriaceae > Subtercola. The sequence continues at coordinate 4,967 of NZ_PSTT01000024.1, forward strand.
GCCGACCTCGACGACCGCGATGCCGGCGCCTTCACCGAGGCCCTCGGCATTCTGAACTGGCACCACTCGCACACGCACTGCCCGCGGTGTGGAGCCCAGACCGTTCCCGAGAAGGGCGGCTGGGTACGCCGGTGCCCCGTTCAGCAGATCGAGATCTTCCCGCGCACCGACCCGGCCGTGATCGTGGGGATCGTCGACGCCGACGACCGCATCCTGCTCGGGTCGAACGCGCTCTGGGCGAACAACAGGTACTCGCTGCTCGCGGGCTTCGTCGAGCCGGGGGAATCGCTCGAAGCGGCGACGGTGCGCGAGGTGTTCGAGGAGTCGGGCGTGCGCATCCTCGAACCCGAGTACCTCGGGTCTCAGCCCTGGCCGTTCCCCGCCTCCCTCATGTGCGGCTTTCTGGCGCGGGTCGATCCGGTCACGGCTGCCGACCCCCTGCTGCCCGACGGTGAGGAGATCCTCGACGTGCGCTGGTTCAGCCGCGCCGACCTCGAAGACCCCGCCCAGACCGTGCTGCTGCCCGGTTCGTCATCGATCGCCCGCGCCATCATCGAGCACTGGTACGGCGGGCCGCTGCCCCGGCCGACCTGGTGACCGCGCCCGGCGACGAGCGCTCCCTGCCTGCAACGGGAGCGGATGCCCTGCTCTCCGGTCTCGATGACGAACAGCGCGTCGTGGCCAAGACGCTGCTCGGCCCGGTGGTCGTGCTGGCGGGTGCCGGCACCGGGAAGACCCGTGCCATCACGCACCGGATCGCGTACGGCGTGGCCACCGGTGTCTTCCCCCCGGGCAAGGTGATGGCGCTGACCTTCACCACGCGCTCCGCTGCGGAGCTGCGCTCCCGGCTCCGACCGCTCGGCGCCGGAGGGGTTTCTGCCCGCACCTTCCACTCTGCGGCGCTCGCCCAGCTGAACTTCTTCTGGCCGCAGGTCGTCGGGGGTGACGTGCCGCGTCTGCTCGAGGGCAAGGCCCGGCTGCTCGGCCAGGTCGCCGAGACCCTGAAGCTGAAGGTCGACACGGCGACCCTCCGCGATCTCGCCGCGGAGATCGAATGGCGCAAGATCTCGAACCTCTCCCTCGAGCGGTATGAGCTCGCGGCGCGCAGCAGCCGGGCGATGCCCGGTTCGCTGAGCGTGGAACAGGTGCTCGACCTGCAGCGCGGCTACGAGCGCATCAAAGACGAGCGGCGCCAGCTCGATTTCGAAGACGTGCTGCTGGCGACGGCGGGGATGATCGAGTCCGAACCCTCCGTCGCGATGCAGGTGCGGGAGCAGTACCGCTTCTTCGTCGTCGACGAGTACCAGGATGTCTCGCCGCTGCAGCACCACCTGCTCTCGCTGTGGCTCGGCGACCGCAGGGACCTCTGCGTCGTCGGCGATGCGAGCCAGACCATCTACTCCTTCGCCGGGGCGCAGTCGGCCCTGCTGCTCTCGTTCGCCTCGGCCTATGACAACTCCACGGTCGTTCGGCTGGAGCAGAACTACCGCTCGACCCCCGCCGTCGTCGACACCGCCAACCGCCTGATGCGGGGGCGCACCGGCGCGCTCACGCTCCGCGCGGCGGGCGGCCAGCTCGACAGGGGGGCCGAACCGACTGTGACCGGATACGCCTCGGAGTCGGCAGAGGCGCGCGGCGTCGCGGCCGCGGTCGCGCGCTCGATCGCCGACGGCACCCGCCCCGAAGACATCGCCATTCTCTATCGCATCAACGCACAGGCGGCCGCGCTCGAAGGAGCGCTCGCCGAGGCGGGCGTGACGTACCAGATCCGCGGGGCGCAGCGCTTCTTCGACCTTCCCGAGGTGAAGCAGGCGATCATGTCGCTCCGCGCCGCCTCCGTCTCGATCAGCGGCGAGCCCCTCTTCAAGTCGGTGAGCGACGTGCTGCGATCGCTCGGCTGGTCGCAGAGCCCACCCGAGGCCCGCGGAGCCGTTCGCGACCGCTGGGAGGCGCTGAACGCCATCATGAGCCTCGCCGAGCAGCAGCCGCCGCGCACGAGCTTTCGCGCGTTCACCGACGAGTTGCTCGAACGCCAGGCCGGCCAGCACGAACCGACGATCTCGGCCGTCACTCTGGCCACCCTGCATTCGGCCAAGGGCCTCGAGTGGCCTACCGTGTTCGTGATCGGGTTGAGCGAGGGCCTGGTGCCGATCAGCTACGCGACCACGCTCGACCTGGTCGACGAAGAGCGTCGTCTGCTCTATGTCGGCATCACCCGGGCCCGCCGGCGCCTGATGCTGTCGTGGGCGGAGACCGGGGCGAGCCGTTCGCAGAGCCGGGCCCCGTCACGGTTTCTGGCAGAGCTCGGCACGCGCACTCCGGATGCCCGGGCTGCCGCCCCTCGCTGACCACCCCCGTCTCGGCGTCGACCCGCAGAACCCGGCCGATGCTCCGGCCGCCGCATGCCTCGGCCGCGACGAACTCGGCCGTGTCGAACTCGGCCGCGACGAACTCCGCCGAGACGAACTCGGCCACGACGAATTCGGCCAGCGCCGCGAGCACCCGGATCACCGTGAGCGGAACCTCGGTCGGCGCCGCACGGCCGATCAGCTGGCCCGCGATGGCCGGCCAGCTCGCATCGCGTTCGAGACGGTGCAGGTCGCGGCAGTGCAGGCACGGGCCGAGCCCCGGTACGACGAGCGGGCCGAGCGTGACCTCGGCATCGCTGAACACGATGTCGAGGTGCGGTACGTCGAGTCGCAGCCACGCCGCCGACCGCTGTGGAGGAGTGAACCACGACGACACCACGATCGCGAGCGTCGGCAGCGGGTCGACCGGCATTCCCGAGTCACCGGACCGCTCTGTCTCGCGGCTGTCGGCATCGTCGAACACCTCCGCCCCGAGGCTCTGCAGCGCGTCGCCCACTGCTGAACGGACCGGGGAGCTGCCGCCCAGCGCGATCCTGTGACCGGCGAGGGGTGCCCGCGAGAGCGCAGCCACCGGGGGCCGGCCGGCCCGCTCCAGCGCCGGCGCGACCCGTTCGAGCAGGCGCGCGGCAGACCTCGGTGCCCCGCGCGAGTTCGCCCCGATCATCCGCAGCCCTTCGAGGCTGACGCCGGTGGTGAGCGCGTGCAGCATGCGCTCCTCGGCCGGAGTGACGGCGTCGAAGCGCACGATCGGCGCGTCGACGCCGAGCTGCAGCGAGGTGGGGGAGCGCCAGACCAGTGGATGCCGCGGGTCGAGCCGGAGGGTGCCGATGTGTTCGTTCATGAGCACATCGTGCACCACCGGCGACGGAGCCGTCAGAAGTTATCCACAGGCCGAGACCCGGCGGATCAGACGGCGGGCGGCGCCTCTGGGTCGCGCCTGTCGGCCCCACTGTCTCCGGCAGCCCCACCGTCGCCGGCCGCGCCGGCCGCGCCAGCCGCGTCGCCCGCATCGCCGGCCCCGGCCGCCTCCTCCGCCCGGAAGAAGTCCTCCAGCGCCAGGTCCATCTCGTCGGGCTCCGGGGCGCCGGCGAGCAACCGCGCGACGAGCGCCTCGGGGTTGTCGATGTCATCGGTCGTCGGGGTCACATCGGGGTGCGACCACAGGGCGTCACGAGCCTCGGGGCCGACGGCATCCGTCACCGCCTGCCACATCGCGGCAGCCTCGCGCAGCCGGCGCGGCCGGAGCTCCAGCCCGACCAGCGTCGAGAACGCCGACTCTGCGGGGCCGCCCGTCGCCCGGCGACGCCGCACGGTCTCGGCGATGGCGTCGCGCTTGGGCAGGCGGGATGTCGCGGCCGCCGTGACCACGTCGACCCAGCCCTCGACCAGGGCCAGCGTCGTCTCGAGGCGGGCGAGCGCCTGCAGCTGCGACTCGGACTTCGGCGGGATCAGCGCGCCGCTCACCATCGCCTGCCGCAGCTCTTCGGGGTTGGAGGGGTCGAAGCTCGACGCGAGGTCTTCGAGTCGGCCGGTGTCGATCGAGATGCCGCGGGCGAACTCGGTGATCGACGAGATCATGTGCAGCCGCAGCCACTTCGCGTGCCGGAACAGCCGCGCATGCGCAATCTCCCGCACCGCGAGGTAGAGCTGCACCTGGTCGGCCGGGATGTCGAGGCCCTCGCCGAAGGCCTCGAGGTTCTGCGGGACGAGTGCCGCCTGCTGCTCCTCCATGAGCGGGATGCCGACATCGCCGCCCGAGACGACCTCGGTCGAGAGTTGGCCGACGACCTGGCCGAGCTGCATCGCGAACAGGGCTCCGCCGATGTTGCGCATCAGCTTGCTGGCACTGGCCATCATGCCCGAGAGCTCTTCGGGCGCCTGGTCTTTCAGCACGCTGGTGAGGGCGTCGGCGATGCTGAGCGCGACGGGTTCGGCGACCTGCGTCCACACCGGCATGGTGGCGGTCGCCCACTCCTTGCGGGTGAGCAGGCGGGGTGTCGCTGCGAGCTCGGTCACGTAGGTCACCTCGTCGAGCCAGAGTTCGGCGACGTGCAGGGCCTGCTCGAGCGCCGAGCGCTGGCCGGGGGAGGTCGGGGCGGCGTCTGCGACGGCGATCTGCTGGGCGGCATCGAGCGCCACCTTCCAGTCGACACCGTCTCCGCTGCTCTGCATGGCGTTCTGCAGCTGCTGCATCAGCGCCGCGACGGCGGCCGGGTCAGACGGCAGCCCTGCGGCACTCGCGAGCTTCGACGGGTCGAGTTCGGAGTTGCCCGACAGGAATTGGCGCAGCATCTCGGTGAACTCGTCTTCGGAGTTCTTGTCAGGCTCGTCAGTCACAGTCTTACCCTTCTTGGGCGTCAAGGCTGCTCTGTGCCGCCTATCAGCATCGGCTTCTACGCTAGCCGGTGGCCCGTTCGCCAAGCTGGGATTTCTCATAAGCTGGGTCGCCGGGCCGTGCGCCTGTGGCGAACACCCCTCGACCCTCCTTCGAAAGGCCTCCGTGAGCCAGCGTTCCCGTCGCCGTACGATCGGCTGGACGAGCCTTATCGCCGCCCTCGCACTGGCACTCGGCATGAGCTTCATCCCCTCCTCCTACGTCATCGAGCAGCCGGGGCCGGTCTTCAACACCCTCGGCACCAGCGACCACGACGGTTCGGCCGTGCCCCTCATCTCGATCAGCGGTGCCGAGACCTACCCCACCTCGGGTGCGCTCGACATGCTCACGGTCTCGGTGGTCGGCACCCCCGACTCCCGCCCGAGCTGGGCCGAGATCGTCGGTGCCTGGTTCGACAGCAGCCGCGCCGTCGTGCCGCTCGAGGCGATCTACCCGCCCTCGGTGACCGTCGACCAGCAGAACGAGCAGAACGCTGCGCAGATGGTCGACTCCCAGCAGGAGGCGATCGCTGCGGCACTCACCGACCTGAAGATCCCCTTCACCTCGTCGCAGAAGGTCGGCGTCGCCCAGCTGGCCACCGATTCCGCGGCGGCGGGCATCCTCGAAGCCGGCGACATCGTCGAATCGGTGAACGGTACCGCGGTGAGCACGGTCGACGAGCTGAAGGCCGCGATCACGGCGAACGGGGATGCCGCACCCGCCTCGCTCGTGATCAGCCGTTCGGGAACCGAACAGACGGTGCAGGTGACGCCGAAGAAAGCGGCAGACGGCGCCATCCTGCTCGGCATCGGCGCGGCCCCCAGCAACACCTACGAGTTCCCGTTCACGGTCGACATCCAGCTCGACAACGTCGGAGGGCCGAGCGCGGGCATGATGTTCGCGCTCGGAATCATCGACCAACTGACCCCCGGTGAGCTGAACGGCGGCGACAAGGTCGCCGGCACCGGTACCATCACGGCCGACGGCACCGTCGGCCCGATCGGCGGCATCCGCCAGAAGCTGTACGGCGCAGAACAGAGCGGGGCGACGGTGTTCCTCGCACCGGCGTCGAACTGCGACGAAGTGGTCGGCCACGTTCCCGACGGCCTGAAGGTGTTCGCCGTGCAGACACTCAGCGACTCGCTGGCCGTGCTCTCCGATCTCTCGTCGGGAGCGAGCACGGATTCGTTGCCGACCTGTGACACGGTTCAGGCCGCAAGCTGAACGCGACGGGCCGCTTCCCAGCAATGGTTGTCTAGGATTGGGCGAACACCCACAGCTAACACAAGAGGCTATCCGTGACTTCCTCCACAGCCCAGAAGCCCGCACGAAGGTCGCGCACCGTCATTGCGGTCGCCATCGCGGTCATCGCCGTTCTGGCCATTCTGTTCTTCGTCTTCACCAACCTCTACACCGAGGTTCTCTGGTTCGACCAGCTCGGCTTTCTGAGCGTGCTGACCACCCAGTGGATCGCGGGCGCGGTGATGTTCGCGATCGGCTTCCTCGCCATGGCGATCCCCGTGTTCGTGAGCATCGAGATCGCGTTCCGGTTCCGGCCGGTGTACGCCAAGCTCAACTCGCAGCTCGATCGGTACCAGCAGGTGGTCGAACCGCTCCGGCGCCTCGCGGCTATCGGCATCCCTGCCGTGCTCGGCCTGTTCGCCGGTGTCTCGGCGGCCACGCGCTGGCAGGTCACGCTGCAGTACCTGAACCGCACGTCGTTCGGCAAGACCGACCCGCAGTTCGGCCTCGACATCTCGTTCTACGTCTACGACCTGCCGTTCTGGCAGAGCGTCGTCGGTTTCGCGTCGGCCGTCGTTCTGATCGCCGGCATCTCGGCCATTGCGACGAGCTACCTCTACGGCGCCATCCGGTTCGGCCAGCGCGAGGTGCGCATCTCGAAGACCGCGCGCATCCAGGTCGCCATCACGGCCGGCGTCTACCTGCTGCTGCAGGGCGTGAGCATCTGGCTCGACCAGTTCGCGACCCTCTCGAACACCGGCGGCCTGCTGACGGGTGCGTCGTACTCCGACGTCAACGCGACCATCCCGGGCCTCCAGATCCTCGCGGGCATCGCGGTGATCGTGGCGGTGCTGTTCCTGCTCGCCGCCTTCATCGGCCGCTGGCGTCTGCCCGTCATCGGCACGGCGCTGCTGATCGTGAGCGGCCTCATCCTCGGGTCGCTCTACCCGTGGGTCGTCCAGCGCTTCCAGGTCGATCCCTCTGAGCGCAGCCTCGAGCAGCCCTACCTGCAGCGGAACATCGACCTGACCCGTGACGCCTACGATGTGAGTGACATCGACACGATCCCGTACGACGCGACCACCACGGCGGAGCCGGGGGCGCTCAGGGCGGATGCGGCCACGACCTCGAGCATCCGTATCCTCGACCCGGCGCTCGTCTCGAGCACGTTCGCCGCGCTGCAGCAGTTCCGGCAGTACTACCAGTTCCCGACCGACCTGAACGTCGACCGTTACACGATCGACGGCAAGACCCAGGACACGGTCTCGACGGTGCGCGACCTGAACCTCGACCAGCTGGGTACGTCGGCGAGCTGGTACAACCAGACCGTCGTCTACACCCACGGCTACGGGCTCGTCGCGGCCTACGGAAACCAGCGCTCCGTCGACGGCCAGCCCGTGTTCGCGGAGTCGGGCATCCCCAGCACCGGCGTTCTCGGCGACTACGAGCAGCGCATCTACTTCGGTGAGAACTCGCCCGACTACTCGATCGTCGGGGCGCCGGAAGGCTCGCCGAACATCGAACTCGACTACCCGTCGGGCACAGACGGAGCCTCGCAGACCTACACGACCTTCACCGGCAACGGCGGGCCGAAGCTCGACAATGTCTTCAACAAGCTCGCGTACGCGCTGAAGTTCCAGTCGGAGCAGATCTTCCTGTCGGAGGCGGTCAACAACGATTCGCAGATCCTCTACGACCGTGACCCTGCCGACCGGGTGTCGAAAGTGGCTCCCTACCTGACGATCGACTCCGACCCCTACGCGTCGGTCGTCGACGGCAAGGTGGTCTGGATCGTCGACGGCTACACGACGACATCGGAGTACCCGTACTCCCGCACCGAGGGGCTGAGCGCGGCGATCGCCGACACCTACACCCCGAAGCCGGGGTACGCGCCCGACAACAACATCAACTACATCCGCAACTCGGTGAAGGCCACGGTCGACGCCTATGACGGAAAAGTGACGCTCTACGCGTGGGACGACCAGGATCCGCTGCTGCAGACCTGGCAGAAGATCTTCCCGTCGACCGTCAAACCACTGAGCGACATGGGCGCGGCCCTGATGAGCCACGTGCGGTACCCGGCCGACCTCTTCAAGGTGCAGCGCGCCATCCTCGGCCAGTACCACGTCACCGACGCGGGTTCGTTCTACTCGCGGGAAGACGCGTGGACGACGCCGAACGACCCCACGTCGCCGGCCTCGAACCCGACCGTGCAGCCGCCGTACTACCTCACGCTGCAGGTACCGGGGCAGGATTCGCCGCAGTACTCGCTCTACTCGACCTTCATCCCGCTGACGGGTGAAGACACGTCGAAGAGCCTGAACGGCTACCTCGCCGTCGACTCCAACGCCGGCTCGGTGGCGGGGCAGAAGGCCGCCGACTTCGGCAAGATGCGATTGTTGACGCTGCCGAAAGACGCGACCGTGCCCGGCCCCGGCCAGGTGCAGAACAAGTTCAACTCCGATCCGACCGTGTCGCAGGCGCTGAACCTGCTCAAACAGGGGTCGACCGAGGTGCTGAGTGGCAACCTGCTGACGCTGCCGGTGGGTGGCGGGTTGCTCTACGTGCAGCCGGTCTACGTGCGGTCGCGCGGTGAGACCAGCTACCCGCTGCTGCAGAAGATCCTGGTCGGCTTCGGCGACAAGATCGCGTTCGAAGACACGCTCGACGCGGCGCTCGACGATCTGTTCGGTGGAGACTCGGGTGCGACGGCCGGTGATGGGGGCGTCACGACGCCCGCTACGGGCTCTGGATCGGGTACCGGCGCCACTCCCGGCACCGGCGACAACGCCGCGCTCACCAAGGCGCTGAGCGATGCGCAGGCGGCCCTGACGGCGCGGGATGCTGCCCTGCAGGCTGCGGACTGGACCGCCTACGGCGTGGCCGACCAACAGCTGAAAGACGCTGTCGACGCCGCCATCGCCGCCTCGGGCCAGCAGTAGCCACTGCCCCGCGGTGCCCCGCGGTCACGAGCTGCGAAACACTGTGGTAGTGTTACATCTTGTGCCGCGGGGTGGAGCAGTTCGGTAGCTCGCTGGGCTCATAACCCAGAGGTCGCAGGTTCAAATCCTGTCCCCGCAACAGAACGCGACACACGAAGGCCCGGTCTCCACGAGACCGGGCCTTCGTCGTTCCCGCCGCGACTCGCCGCGCTGGGCTTTGCGCCTTGCCGCGCTAGGCTTGTGGCTCGCCGAGGGGGTTCGGCGGGGGAGCGGGTTCGCAACGTGCATGTCCTGGCCGTGGGGGCGCATCCAGACGACATCGAGATCGGCGCCGGCGCTCTGGTCGCCCAGCTGGTGGGGAGCGGCCACAGCGTCTCCCTGCCGCCCGCCCGCTGGTGAATATCTCGGAGCCGTTGTCCCCTGTGGTCGGCACCGACGCGCACCGCGCTGCGTGGCGCACGGCGCGTAGCCCAGCCTGGGCGTCGCGTAGCCGAGGATGTGCCGCGCGATGAGGGCGCTGCGGCACCCTTCGCGGCCCCGATCCTCGGTTGCGCGCGGCCGCGGCGGCGCCGGCGGGCCTGGGTCAGGGGCGTGGCGAGCTAAGCGCGGGGCGGGCCGGTGTCGCGC
>NZ_PSTT01000050.1 GCF_002931235.1 Subtercola sp. Z020
AGAAAAGGTCGTCTTCCCCCAGCAGGACGCCAAATGAGAATCGAGTGGGCAGTTCGGGCCCTAAACCTCCGGTTTTGAGGCCCGAACTGCCCACTCGATTCTCATTTGGCGTCCTGCTGGGGGAAGACGACCTTTTCTACGATGATGATGACAGAGGCGGCTATGGGGATGGCCACGAGGGCTCCCAGCACGCCGCCGATGGTGCCGCCGGCAACGGCACCGATCACCACGACCGCCCCGGGCACCGACACGGCGCGGTTCATGATGCGCGGGCTGAGGATGTACGCCTCCACCTGCATGTAGACGAGGTAGTAGATTGCCGCGACGAGAGCCGTCAGGGGCGACGCGAAGAAGCTGATCAGCACGATGATCGCCGATCCGGTGACCGTACCGACGAGCGGAACGAGCGACAGCAGGAAGGCGATGAACGCCAGCAGCACCGGCAACGGCGCCTGGATGATCGTCAGGAAGATGAAGCTCAGGATGCCGTTGACCAACGCCAGCGAGATCTGACCGACCACGTACCGGCCGACGGCCTGGGTGATCTGCTCGGTGATCTCGGCGAACTTCGCCCGGTTCGTGGCCGGCACGAACCGGTAGACCACGCGCTTCATCGAGCGGAGCGACGCGAGAAAGTACAGCGTCAGAATGAGCACGATGACCGTGCCCGTCAGCCCGCTCGCGACGCCGGCACCCACGGCGAGCAGCCCGCCACCGATGCCGAGCAGCTTGTCGGGGCTGAGGAACGACTGCACGTTCTTGATGATGTCGTCGACGCTCACCACACCCGTGAGTTGCTGCTCGAGGTCTTTCACCCACTGCTGGCCCTGCAGCGCGGTGATGTACCCCGGAAAGTTGTTCACGAGGTTCGTCGTCTGCTGCACGATGATCGGGATGATCGTCAGCAGCAACCCTGCCAAGACCACCACGACCAGGCCGAAGACGAGCCCGATCGCGGCGCCACGCGGCATGCGCTTCGATAGTTTCGACACCAGCGGATCGAGCCCGAGCGCGATGAACAGCGCAACGCCGACGTAGATCAGCACCGTGCCGAGCTGCGTGATCAGCCCACCGATGACCAGCGCGACGAGCACACCGAGTGCACCGAGCAGGCCGATCTTGAAGGCGTTGATCTGCGCGAACGACTCCGACCCCTCCCGGGCGACGGTGACTTCGGGCGCGACCTTGGCCTGCGACGGAACGGGAGCGTGCGAGTGGGAGCGGCGAAACCTCATGGGTTGACTGTATTGCAGCCGCGGGCGGGCGCCGTACACCGCGCTCGGGCTTGACGCGGGCCGGCTGCTAGTAGAGAAGCATCGTCAGCCGGCGACGGGCCGCGGTCACCCGCACATCGTCGGTGCCGACGACCTCGAACAGGTCGAGCAGCCGGGTGCGCAGCAGGTCTTTCGTCGGCTGGTCGGCTTTCGGGAAGAGACCGAGGATGCGGTCGAACGCGTCTTCGACGTGTCCGCCCGAGACGTCGAGGTCGGCGACGAGCAGCTGGGCCTCCACGTCGTCGGGCGCGGCGGCAGCAGCGCTGCGGATCTCGTCGAGCGACCTGCCGTCGAGCCGGTCGAGCAGCTTCACCTGAGCGAGACCGGCGATGGCGAGCTGGTCACGGGGGCTCTGGGCAATGGCCTTCTCGTACTCCGCGATCGCCCCCTTGTAGTCGCCCCGCGAGATCGCGTCGAACGCCTCGGCGTGGTGCGGCGGCAGCGGCTCCTCGACGGCCTCCGCTACCTCGCCGTCTGCGGCGTCAGCGGCGCCGCCCACGCGACCGTCTGCGGGGATCGCCGATCCGGTGACCCCGTTCTGGGCGGCGAGCTGCAGAACCTGTTCGAGCACCTCGCGCACCGACTCCTCCGGCTGCGCCCCTTCGAACAGGGCGACCGGGCGGCCGGCGATGATGGCGGCGACCGTGGGAACGGTCTGCGCCTGGAACGCGGCCGTCAGCTGCGGGTTCGCCTCGGTGTCTACGCGCACCAGCACGAACGCACCGGCGTAGTCGAGGATCACCTTCTGCATGACCGGCGCGAGCACCCGTGAGGCGTCGGCGTACGACGCCCAGAGCTCCACGATGACGGGCACGGCGTTCGAGAGGTCGAGCACCTGCGAGATCGTCGCGTCGGTGGCGTCGAGCAGGAGGCTCGGCACGCTGACCCCCGCACCACCGGGCGCGCCGGGGGTTCCGGGAACGACGCCCGCGCCGGCCCCAGCCGCTGCGGGCGAGCCGGCGGGAGCCGAGGCGCGGTTCACGAGCGACGAGAGGTCGACCGCACCTCTCAGGCTTGCGGCTGAGGGGGGAACCATGCTCACGGCAACTCCTTGGCAGAGAGAACGCCCTGGGCGAAACCGAGAAGTCTGACCTTCGCAGTGTCACCCGACGGCGGGATGTAGAACAACAATTGGTAATCGTAGATCGCTTCGATGCCCTTGGTCGACGACGTCACGCCGGATGCCGCCTTCACGGCTCCCTCGGGGCTCACGGTCGCACCCGCCTCGACGACCTTTGCCGTCTCGGACTCGCGGATGTTCAGCGCCACGATCGCGCCCGACTGGTTCGTGGCGAGAGCGATGCTCTCCCCCGTTCCCGGCAGTTCGGCGAAGTCGATGCTCGCCGTGTTGGCGATGTTGGCCTTCTTCGCGTTCTTGTAGTCGACGCCGACGCTCGTGCGCAGGGTGTCGCCTGTCGCGTCGAACTGGTCGAAGTAGGGGCTCGCCTGGCCGAGGGCGAGGATGTCGGCGTAGCCGGTGGCGACGTCGGCCGGCGTCTCCGACAACAGCTTCGTGTCGTTCGCGAGGCGCGAGGTGCCGAGACTGGCGGGCGCCACGGGAGGCAGGGTCGTATCGGGTTCGAGCCCGATGGCGTAGTAGACCTTGTAGACGCTTCGCGGGGTGTCCTGGATCAGCATCATCGACAGCGGCGCGACGGTCTTGTCGTCGGGGTTCTCGGCGATGGTGAAGACGGTGCGCGGCCACGACTCGGTCGCCTGCGGCAGGATGACCGACGAGGGCCCCGCGGGGATCGGCTGGGGCGCCGCATAGTCGGGGAACGTCTTGCGGATCGTGTACGTCTCCGTACGGAGGTCGAGCGCCGGCCCCGTGAACCGTGCAGCCAGCGCGGTGGGGTCTGACGCGGCATCCGCAGCACTCGTCGACGCCGAGATCTTGCCGAGGATCGTGTTCAGCTGCGCCTCGGTGACGGCGGGCGGCGGGCCGGTCTCGCTCGTCGGCACGGGCGTGGGTGTGGCCGTCGGCCCGTCGGTCGGCGTCGCCGTGGGGGTGGATGTCGCGGCAGCCGTATCGGCGGGAGCCGGCTCGGGTACGGGGCTGGTCGTCGCGAATGCCGACCCTCCGAAGGCGAGGCTCGACGCCAGCGCGACCGGCAGGGCCACGGCCACGGAGCGGGCGATCGACCGCCGACCGCGGCGGCCCACACCCGACTCGATCGCATTCGTGCGCGACGGGGAGAAGCGCCTGCCCTTCGGCAGCGCCGGGGGTTTGCGCCTCGGGCCTTGGGACTTCCGCAGGTGGTGGAGGCCGAGCAGCAGCAGCACGAGGCCCGCGAGCAGGAAGAAGGCACCCGCGAGCAGGAACGGCACCGCCAGCGGGGTGCTGTCGTCGAGGGGCCAGGAGATCTGCACCGAGTTCGGGGCGGGCGAGCTGCCGTCGTCGGCGACGATCAGGGAGTAGCCCGCGGGCAGGTTGAAGGTGCGGTTCATCGCCCCGTCGGTCGAGTACTCCTCGAGCCACAGGTCCGAGCCAGCCGGGTCGGCCGACCCGCTCGCCACATTCGCCTGGCCCTCTGCCGCCGCAGCAACAGGGGTCGCGGTGAGGGCTTTCTCCTGGCTGTCGTACGCCAGCGAATCGTAGGAGGAACCGTTCAGCCAGGCCTTCACGTCGTCGGTGCGGCCGTACGCGGCGAACACCTTCGCGCTGCCGCCGAGCGTGATGGTCTGGTTGCCGCTCTCGGCCTGCAGCACATCGCTGTCGATGTAGAGGTACGGCGTACCGTCGCTCGTGGTCGTGGCGACGCTCAGCGACGACGGCGGCAACAGCACCGTTCGTTCGGCGATACCGATGCCGATGAGCGCCGTCGCTACAACGAAGGCGAAGATGGCAAGAATGAATCGCACGTGAGAACTCCAGACAAAGACATTAAAAGATAGCTGATCCTCCTTGGGTATGCTCTCAGACTTCCCTCGGGGCGGGTAATCGTGCGGCGATCCCGAGGCATCCTGCTCCCCTAGAATGGCCTCGCATCCCGATGTTGTCGGGGCTTCAGAGGAGAAACTGTGAAGATTCAGAACGCCTTCGTGTTCGGTCTCGTCGGCACGCTGGGGGTCGGTCTCGGTCTTCTCATCCTCTTCGCGATCGGCAACCTCGCGACCGTGCTCACCTACGTGGGCATCGCGATCTTCCTGGCGCTGGGCCTCGACCCGCTGGTGTCATGGTTGCAGCGCAAACGCGTCCCCCGCGCCCTCGCCATCCTCATCGTGGTGATCGGCGTCGCCGGTGTCGCGACCGGTCTGGTCTTCGCGGTTCTGCCGATCATCGTCGACCAGCTCAGCCAGCTGTTCAGCCAGCTGCCCACCCTGTTCAGCCAGCTCACCTCCTCGAACTGGGCGGGCGATCTCACCGAGTCCCTCGGCGGCTACATCGATGTGCAGGCGATCGTGGATGCCGTCACCAAGTACCTCCAAGACCCGGGCAACATCACGACCATCGCCGGCGGTGCGCTTGCCGTGGGCATCGGCATCGCGAACGGTGTGTTCGGGGTGGTGATCGTCATCATCCTGACCCTGTTCTTCACCGCCAACCTCGGCTTGATGAAGCGCACGGTCTATCTGCTCGTCCCGGCCACGAAGCGCGAGCGGTTCGCCGACCTCGGCGAGCAGATCACCGAGGCTGTCGGGCGCTATGTCGTCGGCCAGGTCGCTCTTGCGGCGTGCAACGGCGTGCTGAGCTTCATCTTCCTGTCGATCATCAACGCTCCGTACGCAGCGGTGCTCGCGTTCATCGCGGGCATCCTGTCGCTCATCCCGCTCGTCGGAACCATCACCGGATCGGTGATCATCGTGGGCATCTGCCTCATCCCCACCGTCGGGTCGCCGCTGACGGCGCTCGTCGCGGGCATCTACTACCTCGTCTACATGCAGGTCGAGGCATATCTCCTCAGCCCGAACATCATGCGGAGGGCCGTCTCCGTTCCGGGGTCGATCGTGGTGATCGCGGCCCTCGCCGGCGGCTCCCTGCTCGGTGTTCTGGGCGCCCTGGTGGCGATCCCAGTCGCGGCATCGATCATCCTGATCGTCAAACAGGTGGTCATCCCGGCCCAGAACGAGCGCTGAGCGCGTCGGCTACGCCCCGGCCGCCACGTACGTCTCAGGCAGCGGCGCCTTCGCCGGGTTCACCCGCGCCACGATCTCGTTGAGCACGCGGCGCGTCTGCGTCTCGCCCACCCACAGGTGCTTCGCGCCGTCGACGGCCACCAGATCGATGCCCGGCACCAGCGCAAAACGTTCGCGCGCCTCGGCCGGCCGGAGAAAGTCGTCGAATTCGGGCACCAGCGCGACCAGCGGCACGCCGGCGCTCGCCCAGGGGCGGAGGTCGTCGTCGGTCGCCCGGTGAAGCGGCGGCGAGAGCAGAATGGCGCCGTCGATGCGATGCTCCAGCCCGTACTTCAGCGCGAGCTCCGTTCCGAACGACCAGCCGACGAGCCACGGATGCGGCAACCCCCGTTCGGTGACGAAGCGCATCGCGGCGTCGACGTCGAGCCGTTCATCCGCCCCTTCTCCGAACGCACCGTCGCTGGTGCCCCGGGGCGACGACGTTCCCCGCGTGTTGAACCGCAGCACCGCGAGATCGGCGAGCTCGGGCAGTCGCCAGGCCGCCTTCCGCAGAATGTGCGAATCCATGAAGCCACCGGCGGTCGGCAGCGGATGCAGCGTCACCAGCGTCGCGACGGGCGGCCGACCCTCGGGCAGGGCCAGCTCGCCGACCAGCGTGAGCCCGTCGGCCGTGTGCAGCTCGATCTCCTCGCGCACGGCCGGCAGTACGACGGTCGAGCGGATCTCGATGGCGGTCATGAGACTCCGATCCTCCAGCAGTGGTTGTGCCAGTGGCGACGGGCCGCGAGATCGGCGGCGTCGCCCATCAGTCCGTCTGCCCGCCAGGCCACCAGGTGGGCGGTTCCCGCGGTGATCGGCAGCGAGCATCCGGGACACACATAGTCTTTCGTGGCCTGGTTCGCGGTGATCGGCTGAACGTTCCAGTCGTGGCCGCGGCGGCGTTCGACGGTTCGCCAGCCGGTCATCATGCGTTCGATGCCCTGCGCGTCGTCGTCGGCGGGGCCGTTCGACCGGCGCGGACGGTTGCTGCGGGGCACGCTACCTGACCGCCACCATGACGTCGATCACGGCATCGAGTACGAGATCGACCTGCGTCTCGCTGTAGCCGTGCAGCCTCGGGGTGAACACGACACCGCGCACGGTGCCGATCTCCATCGCCGCACCGTTCCTGAAGTAGGCGACCAGGCGCGAGCAGAACGCGTCGACCTCGCGGCGGTCGTAACCGCCGCTCAGGAGCCCCGCCCGACGGAACTTGTGTCCGGGCTCGCGCTCGAGTCGCGCGAGGATCTCGCGGGCGCGCTCCCTGTTCAGGTCGTACCACTGGTTGTCGCCCCGATCGCGCTTGGCAGCCGCTCGCTCCCGCGCCGAGAAGGCGTCTTCGAGCCGCTCCAGCGCCGCGTCGACATGCAGCGTCGAGTAGCCGCCCTTCCGCAGGTCGAAGGAGGTGCTCCGGATGCTGCGCGAATCGATCGCTGCACCCTCGGCCGCGCCACCTGCGCCTGGCCCTGCCGCGCGGGCGTCGGCCTTGGCCTCGTACGCGATACGGGCATCCAACAGGAACTTCTCGACAGCGTCGATGTCGTACCCCAGCTCTGAACGGCGGCTGAGGGGGAATGTCTGGCTCACGCGATCATTCTGCCATTCGTCTACGAGAAGATGATGTAGAGCACGTACGCCGCGGCAGCAGAGGGCAGCATGGAGTCGAGGCGGTCGAGAAAGCCGCCGTGGCCGGGCAGCCAGGTGCTCATGTCTTTGATGCCCATGTCGCGCTTCAGCAGCGACTCGGCGAGGTCGCCGAACGTCGCTGTCAGGGTGAGCACGAGGCCGAAGATCAGGCCGACCCACCACTCCTCGTGCAGGAGCAGCACGGTCAGCAGCACCGCGGCGACGAGCGCGACGAGCAGCGCGCCGGCGAACCCCTCCCACGTCTTCTTCGGGCTGATGCGCGGGGCCATCGGGTGCTTGCCGAAGTTCAGGCCGGCCGCATACGCGCCCGTGTCGACACAGATGACGACCACCATGAACGAGAGAACCCACCAGCGGCCGTCGGGCTGGGAGACCAGCAGGATCGAGATGCTGCCGAGGAACACCACGTACGTCTGCACGAGCACGGCGGCGGTGAGATCGCGGAGCAACTGGCCGACGCCCCCGGCGCGATACGCCGGTGCGGCGAGCAGAACGAGCCGCCACAGCACGACCAGGCCGATGCCGGCGAGAAGGGTCAGCCACTGGCCGGATGCGCCCCCGTAGAACGCGGCGACCGAGACACCGGCGGCCGACAGCACAGAGGGCACGACCGGAACCGAGCGACCCGACTTCTTCAGCGCACCGACGAGCTCGACGGTGCCGACGCAGGTGATGAGCCCGACGAAGACCAGGAACAGTTCGGAGATGAACAGCAGGCTGACGACCATCAGCACCGCGAGAGCGACGCCGATGGCGATTGCGCTCAGCAGGTTGCGGCCGGAGCGCGCGGTGATGCGCTCGTTCGCCTCTTCGAACTGCTCGCGACGCGCTCGCACGCGGTCTTCGAGCTCGGCCCGGGAGATACCGGTGGGCCTTCTCTGCTTCGACGGGCCTCGCGCACCCGGGTCGTTCGTCACGGAGCCCTGAGCCTAGATTTCCAGCAGCTCGGCTTCTTTGCGCTTCAGAGCGTCGTCGATGGCGTCGACTGTCGCCTTCGTGCTCGCCTCCAGCTCTTTCTCAGCGCGCGCGACCTCGTCGTCGCCGACCTCGCTCTTGAGGGCGTCGAGGTCGTCTTTGGCCTTGCGGCGGATGTTGCGAACAGACACCTTGCCGTCTTCGGCCTTGCCCCTGACGACCTTCACGTATTCCTTGCGTCGTTCCTCGGTGAGGTCGGGAAGGGTCACGCGGATGATCGATCCGTCGTTCGTGGGGTTCGCACCCAGGTTCGGCATGTCGCGGAGGGCCTGCTCGATGTCCTTCAGGGCGCTCTTGTCGTAGGGCGTCACGATGATGGTGCGCGCTTCGGGGTTCTGCAGCGACGCGAGCTGCTCGAGCGGGGTCGGCGAGCCGTAGTAGTCCACCAGCAGCTTCTGGAAGAGGGCGGGGTTCGCCCGGCCGGTTCGCACGGTCGCGAAATCGTCTTTCGTCGCCTCCAGCGCTTTACGCATCCGTTCGGCGGCGTCGGTCAGTACATCGGCAATCACAGCAGCTCCTTCACGATCGTCATTCAGTGTAGTTGGTCGGCCTGCAGCATCCCGGTCGCCCAGCGCTGCCCGGCCCTCGTTCTGCCGCCCTAGTGGGAGGTGTGCACCAGGGTGCCGATCTCCTCGCCGAGGATCGCCTTCGTGACGTTGCCGTTCGGCTCCATGCCGAAGACCATCATGGGCATGTTGTTGTCCATGCAGAGGCTGAACGCCGTCGAGTCGACGACCTTCAGCTCGCGCTGCAGGGCATCGAGGTAGGTGAGGCGGTCGATCTTCTTCGCGTCGGGGTTGGTGCGCGGGTCGGAGTCGTAGACGCCGTCGACACCGTTCTTCGCGACCAGTACGACGTCGGCGCCGATCTCGAGCGCGCGCTGGGCGGCCACGGTGTCGGTCGAGAAGTAGGGCAGGCCGGCGCCGGCACCGAAGATGACGACGCGGCCCTTCTCGAGGTGGCGCTCTGCGCGGCGCGGAATGTACGGCTCGGCGACCTGGGTCATCGAGATGGCGGACTGCACGCGGGTCGCGGCACCCGCCTGCTCGAGGAAGTCCTGCAGGGCGAGGGCGTTCATCACGGTGCCCAGCATGCCCATGTAGTCGGCGCGCCCGCGGTCCATGCCGCGCTGCGAGAGTTCGGCGCCGCGGAAGAAGTTGCCACCGCCGACGACGATCGCGATCTCGACCTGCTTGGCCGCTTCGGCGATCTCACGGGCCAGTTCGCCCACCACGTCGGGATTCACGCCGAGCGACCCTCCGCCGAAGGCTTCTCCCGAGAGTTTCAGCAGAACCCGTCGTCTTCCGGTTGCTTCTGACATGTCGTGATTGTCCCTTCGTTCGTTCGCTGTTCAGGCTACCGGTAAACAAAAAGCCCCAGCACCGTTACGGGTGCTGGGGCTTTCTCGGTGGGGAGCTTACGCGCCGACCTTGAAGCGGGCGAAGCCGCTGACCGTCAGGCCGGCGTCAGAGAGCACCTTGGCGACGCTCAGCTTGTTGTCCTTCGCGTAGTCCTGGTCGAGCAGGGCGACCTGCTTGAAGTACCCGGTGAGACGGCCTTCGATGATCTTGGGCAGGGCCGCGGCGGGCTTGCCCTCGTTCTCGGCGATCTCGGTCACGATCTTGCGCTCGGCGTCGACAGCGTCGGCGGGAACGTCATCGCGGCTGAGGTACTCGGGGTTCGCGAACGAGATGTGCTGCGCGATGCTGCGAGCGGTGTCTGCGTCATCGCCGCTGTAGCCGACGACCACGCCGACCTGCGGGGGCAGGTCTTTGCTCGTGCGGTGCAGGTAGATGGCGAAGTGCTCGCCACTGACCTTGGCGACGCGACGCAGTTCGAGCTTCTCGCCGAGGATGGCGGCCTCGTCGGAGATCGTCTCCGCGACGGTCTGCGAGCCTGCGGGCGCGGCGAGTGCCTCTTCGACGGTGGATGCGCCGGCCGCGGTGACCGCGTCGAGCACCTTCTCGCTCAGGTCGATGAACTTCTGGTTCTTGGCGACGAAGTCGGTCTCGCTGGCGAGCTCGATGAGAGTGGCGGAGTCGCCGTTCTCCTTCGCGGCGACAAGGCCCTCGCTGGTCGCGCGGCCCTCGCGCTTGGCGACGCCCTTCTGGCCCTTGAGGCGCAGGATCTCGATGGCCTTCTCGATGTCGCCATCGGCCTCGACGAGCGCGTTCTTGCTGTCAACCATTCCGGCGCCCAGGCGGTCGCGCAGAATCTTGACGTCGGCAACGTTGAAGTTTGCCATAGTGCTTCTTACTCCTTGTTCAATGGCTGTGCCCGGGGCCTGCAATCAGTTGATGCAGTCCCGGGCACAGCGCGAATGTTTCGTGACTTCGGCTGGATCTAGACCGTCTGCTCGGGGTCGACGGTGCGGGCCTCGGCGACCGGCTTCTCGATCGGGTCACCGATGTTCTTGCCGATGAGCTGCGCGTCAGCGTCGTTCTCCTCGGTGTTCGGCTCTTCGGCCAGCTCGGCGACGTCGGCCTCGATGACGGCAGCGTCGGCCTGGGCGGCCTCGACGACCGATGCGTCGACGCCCTCGGTGGCGAGGGTCTCGGCGACGGCGGTCTCATCGGCGGCCAGTTCGACCGTCGATGCCTCGAGGAGCTCGCGCTCCCACTCGGCGAGCGGCTCGACCGCAGAGACGTTGCCGGTCTCCTCGGGCTTCTGGTGGCGCTGGATGAGGCCCTCGGCGGCGGCGTCGGCGATGATGCGCGTCAGCAGGCCGACCGAACGGATCGCGTCGTCGTTGCCCGGGATCGGGTACTGCACTTCGTCGGGGTCGCAGTTCGTGTCGAGGATGCCGATGACGGGGATGCCGAGCTTGCGCGCCTCGTCGATCGCGAGGTGCTCCTTCTTGGTGTCGACCACCCAGAGCGCCGACGGGGTCTTCGCGAGGTTGCGGATACCACCGAGGCTCTTGTGCAGCTTGTCGAGCTCGCGCTTCTTGATGAGCAGCTCTTTCTTCGTGAAACCGCTCTTCGCGGTGTCTTCGAAGTCGAGCTCTTCGAGCTCCTTCATGCGGGCGAGGCGCTTCGACACCGTCTGGAAGTTGGTGAGGAGGCCACCGAGCCAACGCTGGTTGACGTAGGGCTGGCCGACGCGGGTCGCCTGCTCGGCGATCGCTTCCTGGGCCTGCTTCTTGGTGCCGACGAAGAGAATGGTGCCGCCGTGGGCGACCGTCTCCTTGACGAAGTCGTAGGCCTTGTCGATGAAGCCCAGCGACTGCTGCAGGTCGATGATGTAGATGCCGGAACGCTCGGTGAAAATGAAGCGCTTCATCTTCGGGTTCCAACGGCGGGTCTGGTGCCCGAAGTGCACGCCGCTGTCGAGCAGCTGGCGGATGGTTACGACGGCCATGAGCCGTTCTCCTGTTCTCTCGGCACGTTCGCGCACGGATGCACGACAGGGCCGAATCGGTTCGTCAGTGGCGATCGGATGATCGTCTCTCCTGGTGCCCGGCACAGACCCGCCCGTGTTCGCGATCGAACTCGGGACCGAATGGGTTCTGGCGGCCGATGGGCACGCGTAGTCACCGCGACGAGCGCGGTGCTCCGAAAAGGATACCACCCCGGGCGCGCCGTGCGGCGCGCCCGCCGGAACCTAGGCCGAGGCCTTCAGGGCCGCCGCCGCCTTGGCTGCTCGCCCCCCGCGATCGACCTTCAGATCATCCATGCTCTCCAGCGAACGACCCTTCGTCTCGGGTACCGCGAAGAACACGAACACGAACGACACCAGGGCGAAGAAGGCGTACATGCCGTAGGTGAAGGGAAGGGAGAACGCCGACAGCGCCGGGAAGGTCTCGGTGATGGCGAAGTTGGTCAGCCACTGGGCTGCGGCCGCAATGCCGAGGGCCTTGCCGCGGATGCGGTTCGGGAAGATCTCGCCGAGCAGCACCCAGACCAGAGGGCCCCAGGTGGCACCGAACGAGATGACGAAGACGTTGGCCGCGACCAGCGCGATCGGGCCCCAGGCGCCGGGCAGCTGCGGGTTGCCGTCGACCTGCACCGACTGCGCGAACGCCAGCGCCATGACACCGAGGCTCACGAACATCCCGACCGACCCGATGAGGAGGAGCGGCCGGCGGCCGGCCTTGTCGACGGTGAAGATCGCGACGAACGTGACCAGCACGTTGACGACGGCGGTGACGACGGAGATGGTGAGGCTGGTGCCGGCGTTGCCGGTGTCGAAGCCGACCGACGACCACAGGCTCGTCGAGTAGTAGAAGATCACGTTGATGCCGACCAACTGCTGGAACATCGACAGCAGGATGCCCACCCAGACCACAGGGAGCAGGCCGAGCATCTTGCCGCGGAGGCTGGCGGTGCGGGCATTCTCTTTGTCTTCCTTCAGCGACTGCTCGATCTCGGCGAGCGCATCGTCGACCTGGTTCTTCGGCATGACGCTGGCGAGAACCTTCTTCGCGTCGTCGTGGCGGCCCTTGCCGGCGAGGTACCGCGGCGATTCGGGCAGTCGCCAGGCCAGCAGCCCGTAGACGATGGCCGGGATGGCGCAGACCACGAACATCCAGCGCCAGGCGTCGACGCCGAAGAAGAGCGGACTGTTCGCGTCGCCCGCGGCGTTCGCGAGAATGGCGTCGGAGAGCAGAGCGGCGAAGATACCGAGCGTGATCGCGAGCTGCTGCAGGGAGCCGAGGCTGCCGCGGACGGCCTTCGGGGCGATCTCCGCAATGTAGGCCGGGGCGATCACCGAGGCGATGCCGATGCCGAGCCCGCCGAGCACCCGCCACAGAATCAGGTCGGTGACGCTGAAGGCGAAGGCCGAGCCGACCGAGCTGAGCAGAAAGAGCGCTGCACCGATGAGCATGACGGGGATGCGGCCGAGCCTGTCGGCGATGCGGCCGGCGAAGTAGGCGCCGACGGCGCAGCCGAGCAGGGCGGATGCGACAGCGAACCCGCTGAGGAACGGGAGCGCGTCGAGGCCGAAGTCGGTCTTGATGGCGTCGACGGCGCCGTTGATGACGGAGGAGTCGAAGCCGAAGAGGAACCCGCCGAGGGCGGCGGCGATGGAGAGGGCGATGACCTTGCGGTTCAGGCGTTTCTGGATGGCGGGGTCGGTGTCTCCGGTGCCTGTGCCGGTCGCGGCGCCTGCGCCCGTGCCCGCGTTGCGGTCGTTCCTCCCTGCGCCTGCGCTCGGTGTCGTGCTCGCTCTGTCAGCCATGATCTGCCCCTTCGAGAACCTGTGTGTCGCGGCCGTGTGCGGTGGTGCGCGGTCGTGTGTGCTGTTGTCTGTGAGTTTGCCTACTGCTCCTTCACACCTTCGATCTTGCCACCATCTTCCCCAGAAGGAGCCACCCGCCCCCGGACTTGCGTGCTATCACCCACGCTGTCTCCATGCTCTCCGCCCGCTCGCCCTTTCTGTGCCTCGCTCCGCTTCGCTCACTGCTCCGCGCGTCGCTCCGCCCCCTGCTCCTCCTCCGGGGCCGCCGCCCGGGCCGCCGGCGCCACCACCCGCGCTGCCCGCGCCGCCCGCGCGTCAGCTGTCTCGTCACGGCATCCTCTGTTCTGCTTCTGTCCGTCGCTATCCCTGCGCCGGCATCGGCGACCTCGCCAATCGCGCAGCGGGTCGCCGTCAGCACGGTGCCCCTGGTTGTCGCGACGACCACCGCGCTCCCCCGGGCGTCCTGGCCGCTGGATGCTCCGCACACCGTCGTGCGCCCCTTCGAAGCACCCGCCACGCCCTACGCCGCCGGCCACCGCGGAATCGACCTCGATGCCACCCCTGGGCAACCCGTCTACGCCCTCGCGGCGGGAACCGTCTCCTTCGCCGGCACTGTCGTCGACCGCCCCCTCGTCTCGGTCACACATTCCGTCGCCCCGCCCGGCGTCTCGCTCCTCTCATCGCTCGAACCGGTCACCCCCTCGGTCGCGCAGGGCGATGCCGTCGCCGCCGGCCAGCAGATCGGCGTCGTCGCGACCTCCTCCCACTGCCCGCTCCCCCGCAGCTGCCTCCACCTCGGTGTGCGCCTGAACGGCGCCTACGTCTCCCCGCTCCTGCTGCTCGGCGCAGTCCGCCGAGCAGCAGGAGCGGGGAGACGTAGGAGCCGTTCAGGCGCACACCGAGGTGGA
>NZ_PSTT01000057.1 GCF_002931235.1 Subtercola sp. Z020
ATCGCCTCGGCGAACGCAGCCCACGACTTCACCTTGCTCACCCCCACCGACGAACCGGCGCGGGCGGGCTTCACGAACACCGGCAGCGTCAGGGCCGCAGCCGCGGCATCCTGCACCGATGACGGCGACGCCGCCCACGAAGCCGCCGTCACTGTCTGCCACGGCGCGACCGCGAGACCGGCGGCCGCGAGCACGGTCTTGGTGAAGTGCTTGTCCATGCCGAGCGCCGAGGCGAGCACACCGGCTCCGACGTACGGCATCGACACGAGTTCGAGCAGGCCCTGGATGGTTCCGTCTTCGCCCCACGGCCCGTGCAGGATCGGGAACACCACGTCGACGTCGCCGAGCGAGCGAACCTGCCCCGCGGCATCCTGAACCGTCAGCTCGCGCGACAGCGCCGAGGTCGGCCACTGCACCCGCGTGCCGTTGTCGGCCACCACCGGAAGAGACGACGGGTCGAGCGTGAACTTCGCGGCGTCGTCGTCTTCGAGAACGAAGGCGCCGTCGCGCGTGATGCCGATCGGGATGACGTCGAAGAGCGACCGGTCAATGGCCGCCAGAACTCCGCCCGCCGTCGCGCAGCTGATCGAGTGCTCGCTGGAACGGCCGCCGAAGAGCAGGGCCACCACGGTTTTTTCTGCCATCGATCGGCCTTTCGCCCTGGGGTTCGAGTGAATCGGTTGTGAGGTGGGGAGCGATGTCCCGAGGGTTCAGCGTACCGGCAAGCACCTGGCTGACCTGCTGAACGATAGGCATGTCGACGCCCCGGGCTGCCGCCAGCGTGAGGATCGGCGCGACGGAGGCGAGCCCCTCCGCGGTCTGCTGCATGCGCGCGACCACGTCGGTGAAGCTGTAGCCCTGGCCGAGCAGACGGCCCGCCGTGTTGTTGCGGGAGAGCGGCGACGACGACGTCGCGATCAGGTCGCCGAGGCCGGCGAGGCCCGACATCGTCTCGGGGCGCGCGCCGTAGGCGACGGCGAAGTCGGTCATCTCGGCGAGCCCGCGGGTCAGGATGGACGCCTTCGTGTTCTCGCCGTAGCCGACCCCGTCGACGATGCCGATGGCCACCGCGATGAGGTTCTTCAGCACGCCGCCGAACTCGGTGCCGATGACATCGGTGTTGACGAACGAGCGGAAGTACCGGTTCGTCGCCACCTTTGCGACGGCTTCAGCAGTCGCCAGCGATGCAGACGAGATGACGGCGGCCGTCGGCTGCTCCCGCGCGATCTCGAGCGCGAGGTTCGGGCCGGATGCCACGGCGAGCCGGTCGCGGTCAATACCGAGGCCCTGCTCGAGCACCTCGCTCATGCGGAGCCCCGACCCCTTCTCGACGCCCTTCATCAGGCTGATGACGACTGTCTCCGGGTCGATCAGCGGCGAGAGCGCCGCGAGGTTCGACCGCAGCGACTGGCTCGGAATCGACACGAACACGAACGCCGAGCCGGCCATGGCCTCGTCGAGCGACGAGGTGGCGCGGATGCTCGGCGGCAGGTTCACCCCCGGCAGGTAGTCGCTGTTGCGCTTGGCGAGGCTGATCTCCCGCGCGAGTTCGGGGCGGCGCGCCCAGAGCGTCACGTCACTGCCGCCGTCGGCGAGGATCTTCGCGAACGTCGTTCCCCAGCTGCCGGCGCCGAGGATGGTGACCCGGGGCACCGGCGGCACCGTGATCGCGGGCTTCCGCCGCCCGAAGAGGGGGCTCACAGCTTGCCGAATTCGGTCTGCTGGTGGTCGGCCGGGTTCCAGCGTTCGGCGGGGGCCGTCTCGCCGCGGAGCTCCTCGAGAAGGTGGGTGATGGCATCCATCACCAGCGAGGTCGCCTCAGCGAGCACCTTCTGCGTGAGCGGCTGCCCGCGGAACCGGGCGAGGTCGACCTCGTCGCCGTACCTGACGTGAACGGTCTTGCGCGGGAACAGGCTGAGGCGCCGGCTCCAGCGGGGCAGCACGGCCTGGGTTCCCCAGTGGGCGACCGGGATGACCGGCAGCGCATTCTCGAGGGCGATGCGCACGGCACCGGTCTTGCCGCGCATCGGCCAGAGGTCGGGGTCACGGGTCAGCGTGCCCTCGGGGTAGACGATGACGCCCTCGCCGCCGACGGTCAGATCGTGCGCGGCGGCGAGCGGATTGCTGCCGTGGGTACGGCCGGAGCGCTCGACGGGCACCTGCTTGATCGCCCGGAGCGCTGCTCCGAGCACCGGCACGCGAAAGAGCGACGCCTTGGCGAGGAACCGCGGTGCACGCCCCAGCCGCCACACCGACCACCCGATGACGACCGGGTCGAAGTCGCTGTAGTGGTTGGGCGTCAGAACGAAGGCACCGGTGCGCGGCAGCTTCTCGGTATCCTGAACCTCGAGCTTCACCAGCGCGGCCACGATCGGGATGACCGGGGCCGCCAGCAGCCGGAAAGTCAGGTTCTTCTCCGAACGGGCCGCGCCCATGCCCATGCCTACGCCTCGAAGGAGAAGTCGGCTCCCAGCTTCTTGAGCTTGCCGGTGAAGTCGCCGTAGCCGCGGCTGATGAGGCCGACGTTCGAGACGCGCGACGTGCCCTGGGCGGTCAGCGCGGCGATGAGGTGGCTGAAGCCACCACGCAGGTCGGGAACCTCGATGTCCGCGCCATGCAGCTTGGTCGGGCCGGTGATGACGGCCGCCTGCTCCAGGGCGCGGCGCGGAACGCGGCGGTTGCCGCCCTCGAGGCCGTTCTTGTGCACCTGGATGTCGGCACCCATCTCGACGAGCGCATCGGTGAACCCGAAGCGGTTCTCGTAGACCGTCTCGTGCACCGTCGAGGTGCCGATGGCCTGCGTGAGGGCCACGATGAGCGGCTGCTGCCAGTCGGTCATGAAGCCGGGGTGCACGTCGGTCTCGATGACGACCGGCTTGAGGTCGCCACCCGGGTGGTAGAAGCGGATGCCGTCTTCTTCGACGTCGAAGTCGCCACCGATCTTGCGGAAGACGTTGAGGAAGGTCATCATCTCCTGCTGCTTCGCACCGACGCAGAAGATGTCGCCCTTGGTGGCGAGAGCGGCGGATGCCCAGCTGGCGGCCTCGTTGCGGTCGAACAGTGCGCGGTGGTCGTAGCCCTTGAGCTTCTCGACGCCCTCGATGAGGATGACGCGGTTCGGCTCGATGGAGATGATCGCGCCCATCTTCTGCAGCACGGCGATCAGGTCCATGATCTCGGGCTCGATGGCGGCGTTCTTCAGCTCGGTCGTGCCCTCGGCGCGCACGCCGGTCAGCAGTACCTGCTCGGTGGCGCCGACGCTCGGGTAGGGCAGCTCGATGTTCGCGCCCTTCAGGCCGTTCGGCGCGGTGATGTTGATTCCGCTCGGCAGCTTCTCGACGACGGCACCGAAGGAACGGAGGGCGTCGAGGTGGAAGTCGATCGGGCGGTCACCGATACGGCAGCCGCCGAGGTCGGGGATGAAGGCGTGGCCGAGGCGATGCAGCAGCGGGCCGCAGAACAGGATCGGGATGCGCGAGGAACCCGACAGCGCGTCGATCTCGGCGCTCTGCGCGATGGCGACGTTGGCCGGGTCGAGCACGAGGGTGCCGGACTCGGGGCTGCCCGAGATCTCGACGCCGTGGATCTCGAGGAGGCGGGAGACGACGTGCACATCGCTGATGTCGGGCACGTCGCGCAGAACGCTCTTCGTGTCGCCGAGCAGCGAGGCGACCATGGCTTTGGTGACCAGGTTCTTGGCACCGCGCACGTCGATGCGGCCGCGGAGGGGCCGCCCGCCGTTGACGATGATGGTGTCGCTCTGGAGGCCCACGTGAGCCGCTGCCTTCTGTGCGTCGAGAACGAGCTGGGCGTCTTGGAGGAGTGTGTTCATGTCTGTGGTACTGCCTACTTCACTGGGAGGGTCTTCGGTCGCCAGCCCTGCCGGCGACTCTCGAAATCTGTGATCTCCGCTTCGCTTCGCAGAGTGAGCCCGATGTCGTCGAGACCTTCGAGCAGCCTCCACCGAGTGTAGTCATCGATGCTGAAGGGCACCGTGAGCGACCCGACGGAGACCGTCTTCGACAGCAGGTCGACGGTGATCTCGCGGCCCGGCTGCTCGTCGACGGCGGCCCAGATCTTCTCGATGTCGGACTCGGCCAGCTGGGCGGCGAGCAGCCCCTGCTTGCCCGAGTTGCCGCGGAAGATGTCGCCGAACCGCGAACTGAGCACTGCGGCGAAACCGAAGTCGCGGAGCGCCCAGACGGCGTGCTCGCGCGAGGAACCGGTGCCGAAGTCGGGCCCGGCGACGAGCACCTTGGCGCCCGCAAACGCCGGCTGGTTCAGAACGAACTCCGGGTCCTGCCGCCAGCCGTGGAAGAGCGCGTCTTCGAAGCCGGTCTTGGTGACCCGTTTCAGGAAGACGGCGGGGATGATCTGGTCGGTGTCGACGTTCGACCTCTTCAGAGGTGCGGCGACGCCGGTGATGACGGAGACGGCTTCCACGGGTCAGACCGCCTTCGCTGCTGAGGTGACGAGTTCGGGAGACTGCTCGAGATCCCACGGGCTCGAGAGAGTGCCACGGATCGCCGTCGCGGCGGCGACGAGCGGCGACACGAGGTGGGTGCGGCCGCCCTTGCCCTGGCGACCCTCGAAGTTGCGGTTCGACGTCGACGCACAGCGTTCGCCGGGCGCGAGCTGGTCGGGGTTCATACCGAGGCACATGGAGCAGCCGGCGAAGCGCCACTCGGCCCCGAAGTCTTCGACGATCTTGTCGATGCCCTCGGCCTCGGCCTCGATGCGCACACGCGCCGAGCCCGGCACCACCATGACACGCACGTTGTCGGCCTTCTTCTGCCCCTTGATGACGGAGGCGAAGGCGCGCAGGTCTTCGATGCGGCTGTTCGTGCACGACCCCATGAAGACCGCGTCGACGGCGATCTGCTTCATCGGGGTGTTGGCCGTCAGCGCCATGTACTCGAGGGCCCGCTCGGCGTTCGACCGCTCGTTCGGGTCGATGATCGTGGAGGGGTCGGGCACGTTCTCGCTGAGCGAGACGCCCTGCCCGGGGTTGGTTCCCCAGGTGACGAACGGCTCGAGGGTGTCGGCGTCGAGGAAGACCTCGGCGTCGAAGACAGCCGTCTCGTCGGTCTGCAGCGTCTTCCAGTACTCGACGGCCTCGACCCAGTCCTCGCCGGCGGGCGCGTGCGGCCGGCCCTTGAGATAGTCGAATGTCGTCTGGTCGGGCGCGACCATGCCCGCACGGGCGCCGGCCTCGATCGACATGTTGCAGATCGTCATCCGCCCCTCCATCGAGAGGTTCCGGATGGCCGACCCCCGGTATTCGAGCACATACCCCTGCCCGCCGCCGGTGCCGATCTTCGCGATCACCGCGAGGATGATGTCCTTGGCCGTGACCCCCGGGCGGAGCGTGCCCTCGACGGTGATGGCCATCGTCTTGAACGGCTTCAGCGGCAGCGTCTGCGTCGCGAGAACGTGCTCGACCTCGCTGGTTCCGATGCCGAAGGCCATGGCGCCGAAGGCGCCGTGGGTCGACGTGTGCGAGTCGCCGCAGACCACGGTGATGCCGGGCATGGTGAGGCCGAGCTGCGGGCCGACGACGTGCACGATGCCCTGCTCGACGTCGCCGAGCGAGTGCAGCCGCACACCGAACTCCCTGGCGTTGTTGCGCAGGGTGTCGATCTGGGTGCGGCTCGTCAAGTCGGCGATCGGCCGGTTGATGGCGAGGGTGGGGGTGTTGTGGTCTTCGGTGGCGATCGTGAGGTCGGGTCGCCGCACGGGCCGGCCGGCCAGCCTCAGGCCGTCGAAGGCCTGGGGGCTCGTGACCTCGTGCACGAGGTGAAGGTCGATGTAGAGGAGGTCGGGCGCGCCATCCTCCCCCTTGACGACGAGATGGTCGTTCCAGACCTTCTCTGCGAGGGTCAGGCCCCTGGATTCCGTCATGCTTCCACCTTCGAACGCGACACGAACTGTTCGCTCAGTCTAACCGCGAGCCCCGCAGGGCATTCCCGACCCGATCGGTGGGCTGCGGCTCAGTCGTAGGTTCTCAGCAGTTGCCACACGTGCCGGTGGTCATCCCAGCGGATGTCGAACACCCGGGCCTCCCCGTCGTCGGCGGTGGCCTGGAACCGCCAGCCCACAGAGAGCCGGGGCGGATGAGTGAACGACAGCGCATCGAGGAAGGACTCGGGGAGGTCGTCGCCCAGCCGCGTCGGCGAGTCCGTCACCCGGAACCGCCGGGAGCCCCAGACCAGGCGGCTCGGCCTGCCGTCTTTCAGCCAGACGGCCACCAGCTCATCGACCTGCATCATGCGACTCCCTCCGCTCATTCGAACATATGTTCGAATGGCTCGACTGTAATCGTTCCGGGGGAGACACGCCCAAGCCGACGTATACCTGGGCATCTCATGCCTCCGGATGCACAGCCGGAGTCGATGCGCGCCCGGTAAGGTAAGGCTTACCATGGTTACCACTCTGCCCTCGGCCCGAACCGGGGCGACACCGCCGCGGTCGCCGCTGGCGGTCAGCACGGCGCGACGCTCCGGCCTCCTCGTGGCCCTCATCGTTCTTCTCGTTCTGCTCTGCGGAGTGAGCCTCTTCGTCGGCTCCGGCAACCTCCCGTTCGACGCGGTCTGGCACTCGCTCACCCAGGGCGGCTCCGACACGACATCGCTGCTGGTCACCACCTTCCGAGTGCCCCGGATGCTGCTGGCCGTGCTGGTGGGCACCGCGCTCGGTCTCGGCGGGGCGCTGATGCAGGCGATCACCCGCAACCCGCTCGCCGACCCCGGGCTACTGGGAGTGAATGCCGGAGCGTACATCGCCGTCGTTCTGGCCATCACCTACGCCGGGGTCGCCGGCATCTCGAACTACGTCTGGTGGTCGTTCGCCGGAGCCATCGTCGTCACGGCTGTCGTCTACCTCATCGGCGGGCGCGGCCGGGCCGGCGGCGACCCGGCCCGGCTCGTGCTGGTCGGCGTCTCGGTGTCGTACCTGCTGAACGGCATCAGCTTCGGCATCACCCTGCAGAACCCCGACACGTTCGACGCCATCCGTTTCTGGTCGGCGGGCTCACTGCAGGGCCGGCAGTGGGACATCGTCTGGGGTGTGCTGCCGTTCATCCTGGTCGGCAGTGTCACGGCCCTGGCCCTCGGCCGTTCACTGAACGCCTCAGCGCTCGGCGACGATCTCGCGAAGTCGCTCGGGGCGAACCTGCTGCGAACGCGCCTCATCGGGTTCGCCGCGATCACGGTGCTGTGCGGGGCCGGAACGGCCGCGGCCGGGCCGATCACCTTCCTCGGACTGATGGCGCCGTTCGTCGCCCGGCGCATCGTGGGGCCCGACCAGCGCTGGATCCTGCCGTTCTCCGCCGTGGTCGCGCCGATCATCTTCCTTCTCGCCGACATGGTGGGGCGACTGTTGGTGGCGAGCGAGGTTCCGGTCGGGCTGGTGACGGCGTTCGTGGGGGCGCCGCTGCTCATCGTGCTCATGCGCAGCCGCCGGGCGGCGAAGAGCCTGTGAGCGTGCTGCGCCTCGCGGGCGGGCGGGTGAGCATCCGGATCCGCACCCGCACCGTGTGGGTGGTGAGTGCCCTTGCGGTATTCACGGTCGCTCTGGCCGTGCTGGCGGTGACGCTCGGCGAGTATCCGATCGCGCCGAAGGATGTCTTCGCGGCCTTCACCGGGCAGGGGTCGACGAGCATCCAGCGCATCGTTCTCGAATGGCGGGCTCCGCGGATCGTGCTGGCCGTCGTCGCGGGGGCCGCGCTCGCCCTCTCGGGGGCGATCTTCCAGTCGCTGACCCGCAACCCGCTCGGCAGCCCCGACATCCTCGGCTTCTCGCACGGCGCCTACACGGGCGCCCTGGTGGTGATGCTGCTGATCGGTGGCAACTACGTCGCGACGTCGATCGGCGCCTTCGTGGGCGGGGTCGCGACGGCGGCCGTCGTCTACTTTCTGAGCTTCCGGAACGGCGTGCAGGGGTTCCGGCTGATCGTGATCGGCATCGCGGTGAGCGCCTTCCTGGTGGCGTTCAACGGATGGCTGCTCATCAGTGTCGATGTGAACAGCGCGCTGTCGGCGGCGACCTGGGGGACCGGCTCGTTCGACCTGTCGACGTGGGGCGACGTCGTTCCCGTGCTCGGCACGATCGTGGTGCTGCTGCCGGTGCTGGCCCTCACGGGCAGCCGGTTGCGCGCGCTCGAACTCGGCGACGACGCCGCGATCGGGCTCGGGGTGCGGGCCGAGCCGACGCGGCTGCTGCTGCTCGTGGTGGGCGTCGCGCTCGTCGCGGTGGTGACGGCGGCGGCCGGACCGATCGGGTTCGTCGCGCTCGCGGCGCCGCAGATCGCGCGGCGGCTGACGCGGTCGCCCGGCGTCGCACTGGTACCGGCAGCGGCGCTCGGGGCGGCGCTGATGCTCGGCAGTGACGTGATCGCGCAACGCCTCATCGCGCCGACGCAGCTGCCGGTCGGCATCGTGACGGTGGTCATCGGTGGCATCTACCTCGTCGCGCTGCTCGCGACGCAGTCCCGGAAGGCATGACAATGGCGATCAGGAATTCAGAGGATGCGGTCGGCGCCGTGCGGCTCGCCGGCCGCGGGCTGCGCGTCGGCTACGACAAGCGCACGATCATCCACGATCTCGACATCGACATCCCCGACGACTCGTTCACGGTGATCGTCGGCCCGAACGCCTGCGGCAAGTCGACCCTGCTGCGCGCCCTCGCCCGGGTGCTGGCCCCGACCGGCGGCAGCGTCGTACTCGACGGGCGCGACATCTCGGCCTACCCGTCGAAAGAGGTGGCCAGGCGGGTGGGGCTGCTCCCCCAGACTTCGATCGCCCCCGACGGCATCACCGTGCTCGACCTCGTCTCGCGCGGCCGGTTCCCGCACCAGTCGATGCTGCAGCAGTGGTCGACGGCCGACGAGCAGGCCGTTCTGCGCGCCATGGAGGCGACCACCGTCACCGACCTGGCCGAGCGCACCGTCGACGAGCTGTCGGGCGGGCAGCGGCAGCGCGTGTGGGTGGCGATGGCGCTCGCCCAGGAGACCCCTCTGCTGCTGCTCGACGAACCGACGACCTACCTCGACATCGCCCACCAGATCGAGTTGCTCGACCTTTTCTCCGAGCTCAACCGGGAGTCGGGGCACTCGCTCGTCGCTGTGCTGCACGACCTCAACCAGGCCGCGCGGTACGCGACGCACCTGATCGCGATGAAGGAGGGCCGGGTCGTCGCCGAGGGGGCGCCGGTCGACATCGTGACGGCCGAGCTCGTCGAAGAGGTGTTCGGGCTGCGTTGCCGGGTCATCGACGATCCGGAGTCGGGTACGCCGCTGGTGATCCCGCTCGCGAGGCGCTGACGCTGACGCCGCCTCTGAGAGATCTCACAGATTGTGAGGTATGGGTAGGCTAACCTAAAGACTTCCTGCACCCGATCGAGAGAGCCTTCATGCGCGCCCGTTTCCTTCGCACCACCACCGTTGTTGCCGCAACAGCAGCGGCCCTCCTCGCCCTCAGCGGCTGCGCCTCGGGCGCCGGCAGCTCAGAGCCGAGTTCCTCCGCGGCATCCGGGAGCCTCGGCACCGTCGACACCATGTTCGGCACTGTCGACGTGCCCCGGCCCGAGGGCGACCTCAAGGTCGTGGCGCTCGGCTGGTCGGATGCGGAGATGGCCCTCGCCCTCGGCGTCAAGCCGGTCGGCGTCTACGCCTGGCAGGGCTTCACGGCCGACACGAAAGGCGTTGGCCCGTGGGCATCCTCTCTTTTCGGCGACGTCGTACCCGAACAGCTGGGTGGCGGCGAGACGCTCAACTACGAGCAGATCGCGGCGCTCGACCCCGACGTGATCCTGAACGTGCGGAGCGACAACGACGAGGAGACCTACAAGCGTCTCAGCGAGATCGCCCCGACGGTCTACGCCCCGACCGGGACCGGGCCGTTCGCCACGGACTGGGCCACGCAGCTCACGTCGGTCTCCGAGGCGCTCGGGCTGGCCGATGAGGGCACGGCGCTCATCAGCACGACGAAGGCCGACATCGCGGCGGCTGCGGCGGCGAACCCGTCGTTCGCGGGCAAGACGGCCGTCTCCGCGGCGAAGTTCGGGGAGGCGTACGGCGCCTACCTACCGGGCGACGGCCGGTTCGACATTCTCGCCGACCTCGGTTTTGTGAGCGCCCCGGCGGTGACGGCGCTCGGCGCCGGCAGCTTCTACGCGACCGTCTCGGTCGAGAACGTGTCGGCGCTCGACGCCGACGTGATGGTGGCGCTGCCGATCGGGTTCACCGCCGCAGAGACCGAGGCCGATCCGCTGCTCGCCAGCCTGCCGGTCGTGCAGCAGGGGCGCACGGTGTTCCTCGACCCCACGTCGGAGACCGCGACGGCCTACAGTGCGGCCAGCGTGCTGAGCATCCCGGTCGTGCTCGACCAGCTCGTGCCACTGCTTGCCGCGGCGGCCGCCAAGTAGCGCAGAGCACTCCCGCCTGAGGGGCCGGGCCGGGGCCGCTCGGCGGTTAGGCGCGGGTGGCGCTCGCCAGCAGCCGCGGGGCGGGCTCGCCCGGCCAGCGGCCCACGAGCAGGGCGCTCTCGCCCGAGACCGCGGTCGCGGCTTCGGCGCGGGCGGCGGATGCCGCATCCTCCGCCGAGACGGAACCCTCCCCCGCCACACGTCGCACGACCTCGATGAGCAGCTCGCCACCGGAGCGGGCACGGCCCCGCACGAGCGACGATTCGGGGCCCGATTCGACGGTCACGGCATCCAGAACCACCGGCTCGACCGGCACCGGGGCGGTCGCGCCGAGCTCGGCCGCCCCGCCCGTGCCCTCGGCGAACGTGTCGAGCGGCTTCTCGACCGTCTCGCCGTCGATCACCCAGTGCTGCTCGGCGTGGCTGCCGCCGTTCAGGACGACCGTGGCGAGCACGCTCGCGTAGACCGGGTCTGCGGCGCCGTCGTAGACCCAGCGCTCCCCGAGCAACGAGTGCTCCATCGTGCCGATCAGCCCGGCGCCGGCGCCCTCGAGCGGCGCCGAACGGTAGGTCAGCGGAACGTGCAGCACCGGCCCGTCGCCCGCGCGCACCAGCAGCGTCTCGATGCCGACCTCACCGGCCGGGTCGTCGAACCGGAACGCCCCGACCTGCTCGAGCGCGCCCCCGCCGCCCCACGGCTGCGCCGGCACCCACCCCTGCAGCAGCTCGAGCTTCGACGGGGTCAGTACTGCCTTGTGGAGAAGTGCCATGCCCCGATCGTAGACCGCGAGCCGGTCACAGAGAAGATGTACATCCCGAGTCATCGAATGTACACTGTGAGCATGTCGATCGTCAGCGTCGCAGACGCACGCAACCATCTCTCCGACGTCATTGCCCGCTCGCAGAGTGAAGCAGTGTTCATCGAACGGCGCGGCCAGCGGGCAGCCGTCGTCGTCAGCCCCGAGCAGTACGAACGCATGATCGAGGCGCTCGAAGACGCCGAAGATGTCGCATCCTTCGACGAAGCGATGCAGGAGGAGGGGCCCAACGTGCCCTGGGCGCAGGTGAAGGCCGATCTGGGCTGGGCATGACGTACCAGATCGAACTGCGACCCGCTGCGGCTCGATCGTTCAAACGCATCGACCACCAGGATCGCGAACGCATCCGCGGAGCAATCGCCCTGCTGGGCGAGAACCCTCGGCCGCCCGGAGCCAAGGCGCTTCAGGGTCGTCCCGGCTTCAGGGTCAGGGTCGGCGACTACCGGATCATCTACACGATCGACGATGACGTGCTCATCGTCGCGGTGATCGCTCTCAGCCACCGCCGGGACATCTACGAGCGCTGAACGCCGCGCAGCTCGGCGAGCGACGGAGGGTTCGCTCCGGCGCGCGACACGGTGATGCGGGCGCTCTCGAGGGCGGTGCGCGCGATGTGCTCGACCTGCGGTTCGGTGAGGCGGCCGGCGAGCACGTCGGGCAGGAGTGCGCCGTCGAGGATGGCGAAGAGCATCCCCGACATGAAGGAGTCGCCGGCGCCGATGGTGTCGGCGACGTCGACGGGGCGCGCGGGCAGGGAGACGCGGATGCCCGGGGCCGCCAGCAGGCACCCGTCGCCGCCGCGCGTCACCCCGACCAGCAGGCTGCCGGCGTCGAGGCAGCGCGAGACCACCTCCGACAGCGGCACCCCCGGGTAGAGCCACTCCGCGTCTTCGTCGCTCATCTTGACGACGTGGGCGTCTGCCGCGAGCGCCTGGACGTCGGCGCGCACGGCGTCGCGGTCGGGGGTGATGCTCGGGCGCACGTTCGGGTCGAAGCTCAGCAGCACCTCGCCGCCGCGGCGCGCCTCGGCGAACAGGCGGCGGATCTCCGCGGCGCCCGGCTGCAGAACGGAGGCGATCGATCCGGTGTGCAGCACGCCCACACCCGGCGCCACGGTGGTCTCGTCGAGCTGCCAGGCGATGTCGAACTCGTAGTCGGCCCGGCCGTCGGCGTCGACGTGCGCCGTGGCGGTGGAGGTCGGGGCATCCAGAGCCGTCGCCTGTTCGAGCACGACGCCGGCCGATTCGAGGTGCCGGATGATCGCCTCACCGTGCGCGTCTGCGCCGACGTGCGCGCGGAAGACGGTGGGGATGCCGAGCCGGGCGAGCCCGTACGCGACGTTCAGCGGACTGCCGCCCGGGTGCACCTGCGGCTCGGTGCCCGACGGGTCGCCCTCGTGCACGACGATGTCGACGAGGGCCTCCCCGATGACGAGCGCCGAGCGGGGCGGAGGCGGGGTCGCCGACGGGGGCTGGAGGTCTTCGCTGGCGGTCACGCCCCCATCCTAGACTGGGGAGCGACCCGCCTCTGGGCGGTGACGCGGGGCGCGCCCGCAGGCGCATCCGCCGGTATCTGCACAAACGAGAGTGGGGCTTCGATGACGGCTCGGGAACATCTGGTACGCGGGCTCTGGACGCTGTTCGAACCCATCCACGCGGTCACCTACTTCTCCGAGGAGGCGCGGGCGGCGTTCGCCGGGGTGGGGCTGACGCGCTACTGGGACGGCTACTTCGCCGGGCGGTCGGCTCCGCTCGGGGCGGTGACCGGGGCGCCCGTCACCGCGATCTTCAGCGGGTTCGCTCCGGCGCTGGTCGAGCGGGCGCTGCCCGCGGTGTGGGCCGTTGCGTCGCCCGCCGACGTGCTCGAGGCGCGATCGGCGGGCGCGGCATCCACTCTCGCGCACCTGGTTCCCGAGTGGGATGTCGCGGTGCGGGCAGCCGCGGCCCTGGCACCGATTGCGGCGGAGGTCGACACGATCGGCCGGCCGCTCGCGGCGGCGAACCGGGCGCTGGCGCTGCCGGAGGACCCGTACCGTGCGCTCTGGCAGGCCACAGCGACGCTACGGGAGCACCGCGGCGACGGACACGTGCTCGCGCTGGTGACCGAGCGGATCGCGGGGCTGTCGACCATCGTTCTGCGGGCCGGGCTCGACCTCGACACGTCGTCGATGAAGCGGGCGCGCGGCTGGAGCGACGAGGCGTGGGACGACGAGCAGAACGACCTCGTCGACCGCGGGCTGCTCGACTCCGACGGGCTCATCACCGATGCGGGCCGGGACGCGATCGCGCGGGCGGAGGAGCTGACGAACCGTCTCGCCGTCGCCCCGTGGAGCGGGCTCAGCGATGCCCGCCTCGTGGCCGTCGCCCAAGCGCTCGAGCCGTTCGCCGCGGCGGCGGCGCCGCTGTACCCGCAGCCGAACCCGATCGGCATGCCCACCCCGTGGGATGCGGTGGCCGACCCGGCCGGCGACACCATCCACGCCGACCCCACCGCCCGATGAGCGGCGAGCTGCCCGATGGGGCGGGGCGGGTCGGCCACCGCATCCCACGGGGT
>NZ_PSTT01000063.1 GCF_002931235.1 Subtercola sp. Z020
CCCCCTGCGACCCCTGCGCATCCCCGCCCGCCCCCGCCCGCCCCACCCGTCGATCGACTCGTCGATCTTTGTCGCCGCGAACGGCCCGAGGCGACAGATTTCGCTGAGTCGATCGCGCATCGAGCGATGCGGCGGCGACGACGACGGGTGCAGGATGCCGGGGGTCAGGCTTTGGAGGGCCGGCGCGCGTTCTGGATGCCGATCGCCGACACCACCCCACCGACCACGAGCAGCGCCGCCGTCGCGAGCACGCCCCGCGAGAATCCGCCGACCGTCAGCGCATCGCCCACGATGAGCGCCGCCGCCGCGGTCGCGATCAACCCCGCCACGCGCGAGACCGCGTTGTTCACCGCCGACGCGATGCCCGCACGCTCGGGATCGATCGCCCCGAGAATCGCGGCCGTGAGAGGGGCGACGGTCACCGTCATCCCGAGCGCGAAGAGCACCGACCCCGGCAGCACCTCTGTCACGTAGTTCGCCGACTCCGTGACCTGCGACAGCAGCACCCAGCCGACGGCCGCGATCAACGGCCCGACCGCCATGAACAGCCGCGACCCGTACTTGCCGGCCAGCGTGCCGAACAGCGACGACAGCCCGATGCTGATGATCGTCGACGGCAGCGACGCCAGCCCGGCCTGGGTCGCCGTGTACCCCGCCACCTGCTGCAGGAAGAGCGTCAGCAGGAACTGCCCGAGCGACAGCGCCGCGTAGATGAAGGTCGTCGCGATGTTGCCGACCCAGAAGTTGCGCACGCGAAAGAGGCTGAGCGGCAGCATCGGCTGCGGCACCCGGCGCTCGTTGACGAGGAACAGCGCGAACGCGACCACCCCCACCACCAGCGCACCCCAGACCACCGGGTTCGCCCAGCCGAGCCGCCCCTGCTCGATCAGCGCGAACACCGGCAGGCCGATGCCCAGAATGCCGAGCACCGCGCCCCGGTAGTCGATGATCGGCTTGACCGCGTGCGGCGGCTCGACATGGATCTTCCGCAGCATCAGCAGCGTGACAGCGATCGGAATCACGTTGATCGCGAACACCAGCCGCCACGAGAGCAGGTCGACCAGCACCCCACCGAGCAGCGGGCCGGCCAGGAAGGCCGTGCTGGTCCAGGCGGTCCACTGCCCGATCGCCTTCGCGCGCTTCGCCCCGTCGAAGTTCGCGATGATGATCGCGAGCGAACTCGGCACCAGCAGCGCCCCCGCGATGCCCTGGATGCCGCGGCTCACGATCAGGAACTCGTCGGTCGGCGAGACGGCGCAGAGAATGGATGCCGCCCCGAACCCGATCAGCCCCCAGAAGATCACGCGGCGGCGGCCGTACGCGTCGCTCAGCGAACCCGCGAGCAGAATGACCGCCGTCAGCGAGATGAGGTAGGCGTCGACCACCCACTGCTGCCCCGCGAGCCCACCGCCGAGCTCACGCTCGATGGCCGGCAGGGCTACGTTGATGACGGTTCCGTCGAGGAACGAGATGAAGGAGGCGAGAATCGCCACCCCGAGAACCACGCGCTGGTACGTCGTCACCGGGTGCCGCCCCCCGCGAGGCTGCGGGCGGGCATCCGGATGCCGTCACCGACGCCGCTCACTGGGCACGCGGTTCGTGCAGAACCGGAAAGTTGACCGACTGCGCAATGAAGCACAGCCCGCTCGCCTCGTGGTGCAGGCTGTTCGCGAGCTCGGCCTGTGCCGCATCGGCCAGCGTCACCACCGGCCGGAGCGTGGCCGACGTGAAGTGCCCGCCCCGCCCCTCCTGCACCATGGTGCCGACGGCTTCGTCGTCGTACCCCGTCACCACCACGCCGTGCTGCACCGCGACGTGCAGGTACGAGAGCATGTGGCATTCCGCGAGCGCCGCCAGCAGCAGCTCTTCGGGGTTCCACCGGTCGCGGTCGCCGTGGAACGCGCGGTCGGCAGACGACGGCAGCTCCACCTTGCCGGCGGCGCGGATGACGCCCTGCCGCGAGTAGTCGCGGTACCCACTCGTGCCGGTGCCGCGATTCCCCAGCCATTCGACACTCACGGTGTAGCGATGCTCAGTCACGCCTCCACCCTATGCCCGCCCCGGCCCGGTATTCTTGGCGACTATGACTGACACCATCGGCACCTCCGCGTTCACCATCCCCCAGGAGCGGAAGATCGTCACCGCGATCCCCGGCCCGGCCTCGAATGCGCTGCACGAGCGACGCCTCGCCGTGGTGCCGGTCGGCGTGTCATCCGTTCTCCCCGTGTACATCGCAAAGGCCAACGGGGCCATCCTCGTCGACGTCGACGGCAACCAGTTCATCGACCTCGGCGCCGGCATCGGTGTGACCACGGTGGGCCACACCCAATCGGGCGTCGTCGACGCCGCGACCGAGCAGTTGCACGACGTCACGCACACCCTCTTCACCGTCACGCCCTACGAGGAGTACGTGCGCGTCGCCGAGCTGCTCGCCGAGCACACCCCCGGCGACTTCCCGAAGAAGACGATGCTCGCGAACTCGGGTGCCGAAGCCGTCGAGAACGCCGTCAAGATCGCCCGCAAGTACACCCGCCGCACGGGCGTCGCCGTGCTCGAGCACGCCTATCACGGCCGCACCAACCTCACCATGGCCATGAACTTCAAGGCCGCGCCCTACTCGACCGGCTTCGGCCCGTTCGCCGGCGACGTCTACCGCGCCCCGAACTCCTACCCGTACCACGACGGACTCACCGGCGTAGAGGCTGCGGCCCGCACTATCGCCTACCTCGAGAAGACGGTCGGCGCCTACGACCTCGCCTGCCTCGTCGTCGAGCCCATCCAGGGCGAGGGCGGCTTCGTGCTCCCCGCCGAGGGCTTCCTGCCGGCCCTGCAGCAGTGGTGCACCGAGAACGGCATCGTGTTCGTGGCCGACGAGATCCAGAGCGGCATGGCCCGCACCGGCGAGTACTTCGCGAGCACGCACTTCGGGCTGGTGCCCGACATGGTGCTCTCGGCCAAGGGCATCGCGGGCGGTCTTCCGCTCGCGGCGGTCACCGGTCGTTCCGAGATCATGGATGCCGCCCTGCCGGGCGGTCTCGGCGGAACCTTCGGCGGCAACCCCGTCGCGGCTGCGGCCGCCGTCGCGGTATTCGGCGAGATCGAACGCCTCGGACTCCTGGCCGAGGCGACCCGCGTGGAGCAGACCCTGTCGCACGGCCTGCTCGAGCTGGCGAAGAAGTACGACATCATCGGCGAGGTGCGTGGCGTCGGCGCCATGATCGCGATCGAACTCGTGCAGCCCGGCACCGGCGACACCACCAAGGAGCCGAACGGCGCCGCGGTCACCGCCCTCGCGGCCTACGCCGCCGCACACGGGTTACTCATCCTCACCGCCGGAACCTACGGCAACGTGCTGCGCTTCCTCCCCAGCCTGACGATCAGCGACGCTCTGCTCGAAGACGCCCTCAGCGTGCTCGACGACGGCTTTGCGGCGCTGGCCGCCGGGGAGCTCGCGTGAGTGGTGCCGCTGCCGCTGCACCTGCCGCCGGCACCTTCGCCGCGTCCGACGCCGTCGAACTGGCGGTCGTCGAACGCAGCGGATTCGTCGAGTCGCGCCACGTCGGGTCGGCCGTCGTCCTCTCCTCCACAGGCGAGGTGCTCAGCGCACACGGCGACCCGTCGGCCCCGATCATCCCGCGCTCCTGCCTGAAGCCGTTCCAGGCGCTGGCCGTGCTGCGCGCGATCGGCGACGGATCGGGCATCCCGCTCGACGCCGTGCAGACGGTGCTCGCCACCGCCAGCCACGCCGGAACCGCCGAGCACGTCGCCGTGGTCGAGAGCATCCTGCAGCTGGCGGGGCTGGCTCCGGATGCACTGCAGTGCCCGTGCGATTGGCCCGGTTCGTCGGCGGCGCGTGACGCCCTCGTGCGCGACGGCCTGGACCGCTCGCCGCTCTACATGAACTGCTCGGGCAAGCATGCGGCGATGTTCTACGCCTGCGTGCTGAACGGGTGGCCCGTTGAGTCGTACCTCGCACCGGAGCACCCCCTGCAGCAGCGCATCCTCGCGACCATCGAGGAACTCACCGGCGAGACCGTCGCGGCCTCCGCCGTCGACGGCTGCGGCGCTCCCGTGTACGCGGTCTCGCTCACCGGCCTCGCCCGCGGCATCGGCCGCATCACCACCGCGCTGCCGCTCGCCCCGATCATCCATCCCGTGGGCGGCCCGTTCGTCGGCGGCGCTTCTGTTGACGGCGCTGGCGCCGGGCGGGCTTCCGGCGCCGCATCCGTCGCCGCCGACGTGTTCGTCGACGCGACGCACGCGCAGGGTGCAACCGAGCCTGTCGCGAGCGGAGCGGCCGACGACGCCACGCCCCCCGCCCGCCTGGTCTCGGCGGAGGCCGCCACCCTCACGGCCTCGGTGCTCGCGAACGGCTGGGCGATCGACGGACCCGGCCGCGCCAACACCCTCTGCATCGACGAGCTGGCCGTCTTCTCCAAGCTCGGCGCTGAGGGCGTCATGGTCATGTCAACCACCGCCGCCTCCCCCTCGCCGGGCGCCGCCGATGCCGCCGGGCAGTCCGACCCCCGCTCCACCGGTGACGCGGAACAGATCCACCACCGCGACACGGCGGGTACCACGGTCGCGCTCAAGATGCTCGACGGTGACCTCCGCGCCGCCACCCTCGTCGGGCTAACCCTCCTCGTTCGCGCGGGAGCTCTCACGCAGGACTCCGTCGACGCGCTGCTCCCCCGCCTCGGCCTCACCGTCTACGGCGGCGCTGCCCCCGTCGGAGCCATCCGCCTGGGCGCCGCCCTGGCCTGACCCCGCCGCCTGACGGGCGCTCTGGTTCCCGATCCGCCGTAATGGAACAACCGTTCCCGAGTCTCTGAAGTGACGACTCCGCCCCGGAGTCCTCACCGAACCAGGAGCCTCACGTGACCAGCACCACCTTCCCGCCCCGAGCAAGGACCTCAGCTTTCGTCCGATCGAAGATCGTCGTTTTCGGAGTGATCAGTGCGCTGGCCGCCGGTGCGCTCTCCGGAGCTTGCAAAGCGGAGGCCACGACGGGCCCGACTGACACCGGAGGCCTGTTCAACATCCCCATGGGCGTTTTGCTGTCCGACCCAGGTGAGGCCCAGGGAATCGCCACAAATCCCACAACGGGCGAGGTGTACATCGGAGTCTCAGGACCAATGCTCGGGGTGAATGTCGTACGAGACGGTGTCGTCTCCGGATTCATCTCCGTGCCAGACGGAGCCTCCAGCCTGAGTTACGACCAGAACAGCGGCCTCCTGTTCGCAGCCGGTTACCTGACCCGCCACGTCATCTCGATGATCGACCCGGGCACCGGCGCCGTCTCGACGTACAGCATCGGACCCGACAACGCTCCCGCCGAAGTCGCCGTCGATGCCGTGCACCAGAAGGTCTACATCGAGGGTCGAGGCGCTGACCAGGAGACCGTCACGGTCTTCGACGAGCTGACCAGGACGATGGGGTCGCCGATCGTGCTGAGCACGATCGGGACTGGCGGATCCGGCCGGCCCTCGTCGTTGACGGTCGACCCCTATCGTCAAAAGGTCTACGCACTCGTGGCGTTCCCTGCTCGCTCCTACGGTCGGGTCTCCGTGATCGACGGCGCCACGAACAGCCTCGACGGAACCCCGATCGCGGTGGACCCGTCAGCCAAGAACATCGCACTCGATCCCATCGCCCACCATCTCGAAGTCGCGTCGAGCGCGGGCGTGAGCACCTACGACACGACGACACGAACGCAGATTGGCAGTCCGATTGCAGTCGGAACAGGAGGAGCGCTCAGCGTGGCTGCGGATGCATCGTCACACCGGGTCGTTGCCGGCACGGCAGACGGACAGATCGCAGTCATCACCGACAGCACCGGTCACCCGTCCGCGTCGGCCATCCCGATCGGTGGGCCGCGTCTCGCCCAACCTC
This sequence comes from Subtercola sp. Z020, assembly GCF_002931235.1. Lineage (GTDB taxonomy): Bacteria > Actinomycetota > Actinomycetes > Actinomycetales > Microbacteriaceae > Subtercola. Next base: position 5,893 of record NZ_PSTT01000063.1, read on the forward strand.
AGCGCATGGCTGTGAATGAGCGAACCGGACGCATCTATTCGGCCAACGGCGACAGTTTCTGGATGTCCCAACTGAGCTTGGCTGCGCCCGTGATCACGTCGGCGGCCGTCCCGCGGGGGCGCGTCGGCACCGATTACGTCTTCACCATCACGGCGTCCGGCCTGCCCCGACCCCGTTTCGCCGTCACCGGAACACCGCTGTACCCCTGGCTGACCCTCGACCCAGCGACGGGAACGTTGAGCGGAACGCCACCGGCTGCAGGCACATATTCCGTCGACCTGTCAGCCCAGAATGGCGTGGGCTCGGATGCTGCGGCGCACTTCGACCTGGTGATCGAGTCGAGCGTCCGTCCCTGCCTGCCCTGGCTCTGCTTCTGACTCACGCGCACCGCGAGCGGGCGCGGGAGGGTCCCGCGCAGGTCGGCTAGCGCTGGAAGCGCGCGGCGCGGCGCGTCAGCGCAGCTGGCGCGCCTGGCGCGCCGCGCGCGCGGCGCGCGCCGCCCGCGTCACCTGCGCCACGACCACGAGCACGATCGCGAGCACGAAGACCGCCGACGCCACCACGTTCGCCTCGGCCGGGATGCCGCGCGCCGCCGCGATGTAGATGAACTTCGGGAACGTGTCGACCGCCCCCGAGTTGAAGTTCGTGATGATGAAGTCGTCGAAGCTCAGCGCGAACGACAGCAGCGCCGCAGCCGCGATGCCCGGCAGCAGCAGCGGGAACGTGATCCGCCAGAAGACCGCCGTCGCCGACCCGTACAGGTCCCGCCCCGCCTCCTCGAGCGCCGGGTCGAGCGACGCGACCCGCGCCTTCACCGTCACGACCACGAAGCTGATGCAGAACATCGTGTGCGCGATGATGATCGTCACGAGCCCCTTGTTGACCCCGAGCGACAGGAACTGCGCCGCGAGCCCCGCCCCGAGCACCACTTCGGGCGTCGCCATCGGCAGGAAGAGCAGCAGCGAGATCGCCCCCCGCGCCCGGAACCGGTATCGAACGAGCGCGATCGCGATCGCCGTTCCGAGCGCGGTCGCGAGCACAGTCGCCACGACCCCGACCAGGATGCTGTTGCCGAACGCCTCGCAGACCCCCTGCGCATCGCAGACGTGCAGCCACTTGTCGAGCGTGAACCCCTGCCACGCGATGTTCAGCTTGCCCGAGTCGTTGAACGAGAACACGAACGTGTACGCGATCGGGATCAGCAGGAAGAGCAGCGCGAGCGCCGTGTAGATGGGCAGTCCGAGCCCGCGCCACCGGATGCCGCGGCGGCGGCCTGCAACCGGAGCCTCGAGCTCCCGCGCGATTCCGCCCGGCGTAGCCGACCCCAGCGCACTCATACCAGGTCCTCCGTTCCGGCCCGTCGCACATAGAAGCCCACGATGATCAGAATGACCGCCATCAGCACGATCGACAGCGCTGCCGCCACCGGATAGTTCTGCGTGACAAGGAAGTTCGACTCGATCGCATTGCCGACCATGGAGGTCTGGGCCGATCCCAGAAAGTCGCCCGACGCGTTGATGTAGTCGCCGGCGGCCGGGATGAACGTCAGCAGTGTTCCCGACACGATGCCCGGCATCGACAGGGGAACCGTGATCGTTCGGAAGGTCGTGAACGGCGATGCATAAAGATCGTTGCCCGCTTCGATGTAGCGCACATCCATTCGTTCCAGCACCGCGTACAGCGGCAGCGTCATGAACGGAATGAAGTTGTAGGTGAGCCCGAAGATCACCGCGAAGGGAGTGCCGGTGATGTGCCCGTCGTTCGGGAACAGCGAGAGCGCCTTGAGCCCCACGACGAGCGGCCCCTCGTCGCTCATGATCTGCTTCCACGCCAGCGTGCGCAGCAGGAAGCTGATGAAGAACGGCGCGATCACCAGGGTGAGCAGCAGGCTCTGCACGAGTGGATACCCGCGTACCTTCACCCCGATGAAGTACGCGAGCGGGTAGCTGACGACCAGCGCCAGCACCGTCGCGAGCAGCGCGTACCCGAAGGCCCGCAGAATCAGCGGCAGGTACTGCATCACGCTGTCGGTGTAGTTCTGCCACTGGAACCCCGCGCTGTACTGCCCGATGTCACCGTTGATCACCGGCTGCTGGAACGACGTGAACACCAGCGAGATCAGCGGGGTGATGAAGAACAGCAGCAGGTACAGAATGCCCGGCAGCAGCAGCACGAGCGCGATCCAGCTCCGCTTCCGTACAGCGGGTTCTGCGGCGGCAGGTGCTGACGCGAACGCGGTGAACGCCACGGCTCAGCCCCGCACCGTCGTCAGGGCGGAGGTCGCGACATCCCCGTCCGCACCCGCGGCGGCCGCGGCTTCGGCGGCGCCGGCTGCCGCCTCTTCGGGCGAATCCTCCAGCCCGAAGCCGTGTTCCACGTTCCAGCTCACCCACACCTCTGCGCCGACGTGCACCACCGGGCCGAAGACCATGTTCTGCGCGAACACGATCACGTCGCCGACCCCCGGCACGCTGATCGTGTACTGTGTGCTCACCCCGCTGAACGACACGTCGATTACGCGGCCCGGGCCGAGCGTGTTGGTTCCGGATGCCGTGACCGAGCCTGCATCGGGCTCCGACGTCAGCAGCAGCAGCTTCTCGGGCCGCACGCCCACCGTCACCGTTCCCGTGCGCCGCGGCGCGCGTTGCGAGGGGATGACCAACCGCTGCCCGCCCACGGCCACGGTCAGGGCATCCGGAGTCGACCCCACGACCTCACCCGTGAACAGGTTGGACTGGCCGAGGAAGTTGGCGACGAACGCCGTGCGCGGCAACTCGTAGAGCTCTTCGGGCGCACCCATCTGCTCGATCTCGCCCTTGTTCATCACGGCGATGGTGTCGGCCATCGTCATGGCCTCCTCCTGGTCGTGGGTGACGTGCAGGAACGTGAGGCCGACCTCGGTCTGGATGTCCTTCAGCTCGAGCTGCATCTGGCGCCGGAGCTTCAGGTCGAGGGCGCCGAGCGGTTCGTCGAGCAGCAGCAGGGCCGGGCGGTTCACGACCGCGCGGGCCAGGGCGACCCGCTGCTGCTGCCCCCCCGAGAGCTGGCCCGGCCGACGGGCGGCGAGGTGGTCGAGCTCGACCAGCCGGAGCGCCTCGTGCGCCTTGTCGAGCGGTGCGGCGATGCCGCGGCGACGGAGCCCGAAGGCGACGTTCTCGAGAACGCTCATGTGCGGGAACAGCGCGTACGACTGGAACACCGTGTTCACCGGTCGCTGGAACGACTTCGTCGAGGTGACGTCGCGGCCGCCGATCACAATGCGGCCCGCGGTCGGCTCTTCGAGCCCCGCGACCAGCCGGAGTGTGGTCGTCTTGCCGCAGCCCGACGGCCCGAGCAGGGCGAAGAACGATCCGGCGGGAATGAACAGGTCGAGCGACCGGATCGCGGTGAACCCCGGGAACGTCTTGGTGATGCCGACGAGTTCGAGGTCTGCGCCCTTCTCGGCGAAAGTTCCGGCGGCCATCAGCTGCCCAGCAGCACTTTCTGGAACTGCGCCCCGAAGTCGTTCTCCTCCTGCGCGGTCAGCGTGCGGAAGACGTGCACACTCGACAGCGTCTCTTCGTCAGGGAAGATCAACTGGTTCGTCGCGAGCTCGGGATCGATGGCATCCATCGCCTCCTTCGCACCGTCGACGGGGCTGATGTAGTTGACCCAGGCCGCCAGCGTCGCGGCGACCTCGGGCTCGTAGTAGTAGTCCATGATCGCCTCGGCGTTGGCCTTGTGCTTCGATCCCATCGGCACGACGAAGGTGTCATTCCAGAGGGTTCCGCCGGAGTCGGGGATGGCGAACTGCCACTTGTCGCCCGCCGTCGCGTTCAGCGAGGTGATGTCGCCCGACCAGCAGATCGCGGCGTAGGTGTCTTCGCTCTGCAGGTCGTTGAGGTACTGGTTGCCCTTGATGTTGCGGATCTGGCCGTCGCTCACCTGCTTGGTGAAGACATCCATGGCGTTGGTGAATTTGTCGTCCGCCCATTCACCGGTGATGTCGGTGCCCTGGTTGAGCATGATGAGCCCGATCGTGTCGCGCATCTCGCTCAGCACACCGACGCGGCCCTTGAGGTCGGCGCTCCACAGGTCGTCGATCGACTTCAGGCCGTTCGGCACCTTCTCGGTGTTCCAGCAGATTCCCGCGAAGCCGCCCTGCCACGGCACGCTCTTCGCGCGGCCCGGGTCGAAGTCGGGGTTCGAGAACGAGGCGTTCATGTTGGCGAGGTTCGGCATGTTCGCGTGGTCGAGATCCTGCAGGTAGCCGAGGCGAACGAGTCGAGAGACCATCCAGTCGGTGAGGCAGACCGTGTCGGTGCCGATGTCCTGCCCCAGGGCGAGCTGGTCCTTCACCTTGGCGTAGTAGGTGTTGTTGTCGTCGACGGCGACGTTGTACGTCACGTCGATGCCGCTCTGGCTGCGGAACGCATCGAGCGTCGGATTGGCACCGGCGTCGTCTTCGTCCATGTACCCCGGCCAGTTGTCCCAGATCAGGGTCTTCTCGGTGGCGGAGGCGTCAGTCGCGGGGGTCAGCGCCTTCTGCGTCGCTGTCACGGGTGCGCAGGCCGCCAACGCGAGGGCGGTCGCGCCGAGGCCCATCGCGCCGAGGAACCCGCGCCGCGTGAGGTTCAGCTGGCGGGCACGCTGCATGGCCTGCGAATGACGGATGGCCTGGATGATCATCGGGTCTTGTGGCGGTTGTAGTGGCATCGGCTCGGGCTCCCTCACAATCGGTGAACTCGATACTGGCACAGCGCAGCAGACCGATGGGGTGAAAGTGACGGAATGCTCGATTTGGAAACATGATCGTCACGAAATCCGTGTCGACCCCGCGCCCGGACCTTCGATTAGGTCTGTACAGGCCTCAGCGGCTCACATCGATGACGAGCACCGTGACATTGTCGCGACCACCGTTGGTCAGCGCAGCGTCGACGAGACCGGTCGCGGCTTCTTCGGCGGTCGAGAGCTGCTGCAGGTAGTGCGCGATGCCGTGGTCGGTCAGCTCCTTCGTCAGCCCGTCGCTGCAGACGAGCAGGCGCTGGCCGTCGACGATGTCGAGCACCGAGTAGTCGGGAACGGGCTTCTCGTGAAAGCCGACCGCGCGGGTGATGATGTTGCTGTCGGGGTGCGTCTCGGCCTGCTCGGCGGTGATGAGCCCGGCATCCACCAGCTCCTGCACCACCGAGTGGTCGACGGTGAGACGTTCGAGCGCTCCGTTCAGAAACTGGTACACACGGGAGTCGCCGATGTTGAAGACCGCCCACTTCGGCTCGTCGTCGACCAGCGTGAGCGCGACGCCCGTCACGGTCGTTCCGGTGCCGAGCACGTTCGCGTCGCCGACCACGTCGATGTCCTCGAGCGCCAGCGAGAGCGCGCCGTCTATGACGTCGCCCGTGGTGAACTCGGCTCCCTGCACGGCACCGAGGCGGTTCACGACCGCGGCGCTGGCCACCTCGCCCGCCGCGTGCCCGCCCATGCCGTCGGCCACCGCGAAGATCGGCGGCACTGCTGCGACGCTGTCTTCGTTCACCTTGCGCTTACGCCCGACGTCGGTCAGCGCGCACCATGACACGGTGAAGGCGTCACTGGATGCCCGGGGGCCTGCCACACGGATGCGCGCGGCACTCTCGCCAATCTGGGTCACGCCGGAGGTCTTTCTCTGACCGGCTGCGTTTCGGGACAGCAACCGCTGGAGTCAAGACTAGACGATGCCGCCTACCGACCGGCGCGGCTGTCGTTTTCGACCGTCACCCGGCCCTCCGGCTGCGGATCCGCTTGCACGGGCCGGTCCCGACTGACAGAATCGGGCCATGAGCCCGAAACCACGGCACCCCCCGCTCGACGAGACCGCGAAAGCGATCATCGAACAGCTGCAGGTCGACGGCCGGCGCTCCTACGCCGAGATCGGCAAAGCGGTCGGCCTGAGCGAGGCAGCCGTGCGCCAACGGGTGCAGAAACTCACCGATGCCGGCGTCATGCAGATCGTCGCCGTCACCGACCCGCTGCAGCTCGGTTTCTACCGCCAGGCCATGGTGGGGCTGAAGGTCACCGGTGACACCCGGCTGATCGCCGACGCCCTGGCCGCCATCCCCGCCGTCGACTATGTCGTGCTCACCGCCGGCACCTTCGACCTGATGATCGAGGTCGTCTGCGAGAACGACGACGACCTCATCACCCTCCTGAACTCGGAGATCCGCACCCTCCCGGGCGTGCTCTCGACCGAGACCTTCGTCTACCTGAAGCTGCACAAGCAGCTCTACAACTGGGGAACACGGTAACCATGACCATCACGCCCACTCCCGTCACGCCGAACACCTCGTCGTCGGCGGTCTCCGACCCCGGGCTCTCGTCGAAGTTCGACGAAGCCGACCTGCAGCAGAAGGCGAAGGACCACCTCTGGATGCACTTCTCCCGCCAGTCGGTGATGGAAGACGGCGCCGGCGTGCCCATCATCGTCAAGGGCGAGGGGCACCACATCTGGGACTCCACGGGCAAGAAGTACATCGACGGCCTGTCGGGCCTCTTCGTCGTGAACGCCGGGCACGGGCGGCAGCGCCTGGCCGAGGTGGCAGCGAAGCAGGCCGCTGAGCTCGCGTTCTTCCCGTTGTGGTCGTACGCGCATCCGTCGGCCATCGAACTCGCCGACCGGCTCGCCGGCTACGCGCCGGGCGACCTGAACCGCGTGTTCTTCTCGACAGGGGGCGGCGAGGCCGTCGAGACCGCCTTCAAGCTGGCGAAGTACTACTGGAAGCTGCAGGGCCGGCCGACCAAGCACAAGATCATCTCCCGGGCCGTCGCCTACCACGGCACCACCCAGGGTGCGCTGGCCATCACCGGCATCCCGGCGATGAAGGAGATGTTCGAACCCGTCACGCCGGGCGGCTTCCGGGTGCCGAACACGAACTTCTACCGGGCCACCGAGCACGCCGACGACCTCGCGGCGTTCGGGGTGTGGGCGGCCGACCGCATCGAGGAGATGATCCTGTTCGAGGGGCCGGAGACGGTTGCGGCGGTCTTCCTCGAACCGGTGCAGAACTCGGGCGGCTGCTTCCCGCCGCCGCCCGGCTACTTCAAGCGGGTGCGCGAGATCTGCGACAAGTACGACGTTCTCCTCGTCAGCGACGAAGTGATCTGCGCCTTCGGTCGCATCGGGCACATGTTCGCCTGCGATGAATACGGTTATGTGCCCGACATGATCACGTGCGCCAAGGGAATGACGAGCGGCTACTCCCCCGTCGGGGCGACCATCGTGTCGGACCGGCTGTACGAGCCGTTCAAGCACGGCAACACGTCGTTCTACCACGGCTACACCTTCGGCGGGCATCCGGTCTCGGCGGCTGTGGCCCTCGAGAACCTCGACATCTTCGAGGAGGAGAAGCTGAACGAACGCGTGCGCACGCTGTCGCCGGCCTTCCGCTCGACGCTTTCGCGCCTCAATGACCTGCCGATCGTCGGCGACGTGCGCGGCGACGGCTACTTCTTCGGCATCGAGCTCGTGAAAGACAAGGCGACGAAGGAGACGTTCGACGACGACGAGTCGGAGCGGCTGCTGCGCGGCTTTCTATCGAAGGCGCTGTTCGATGCGGGGCTCTACTGCCGGGCCGACGACCGCGGCGACCCGGTGATCCAGCTCGCGCCGCCGCTCACGATCGGGCAGCCCGAGTTCGACGAGATCGAGGGCATCCTCCGCGGCGTGCTGACGGAGGCGTGGGGGCGGCTCTGACGCGCTGCGCCCACCCCCGCCGCGCGCCGCGGAGGATGCCCT
>NZ_PSTT01000100.1 GCF_002931235.1 Subtercola sp. Z020
CCCTCCCGCCGTGGTAGGCGCCCGGCCCCCGCCCCGCGCTCCGCGGTCCAGGCGCGGCGCCTCAAACGGAGTGAGCCGGCACTCGATAATGGAAGCCGGGATCGGCACGCTGAGCCCAGCCGGGGGGCATTTCTCCAACAGCTCGTTGGAGAACTCGTCGCACGCATTGGAGCAGCCGTGACACAGATGGAACCCGCTGACTACGCTGAGACCCTCGCCCTCCTGAAACGACAGGTGCACGAGGCGCGTTTCACTGTGCAACGCAGAGCCAATTCTGAGATGCTCCGTCTGTACTGGCGAATTGGCCACACAATTCTGGCCCGTCAGAGAGTCGAGACCTGGGGAAGCGGAGTTCTCGCCCGTCTCGCCGCGGATCTTCGCACCGAGTTTCCCTCGATGAAAGGGTTCTCGTTGGCGAATCTCGCGTATATGAGGGGATATGCCGACTGCTGGAAAGAAGACGCAATTCTCCAACAGGCTGTTGGAGAATTGCCGTGGAGCCACATCGTGTCTCTTCTCGACAAGCTCGATGAGACACCTGTTCGAGACTGGTACGCAGCGCAAGACCTGCTGCATGGCTGGAGCCGTGCCGTTCTCGAACACCAGATCGCATCACGCCTGCACGATCGCGAAGGCGCCGCGCAGAGCAACTTCGTGACGGCTTTGGAAACAGCCGATTCTGAGCTCGCACAGCAGATCACGAAGGATCCAAACGCCCTCGACTTTCTCGCAATCGATTCGGACGCGACAGAGCGCGAGCTCGAAGATCAGTTGACGTCTCGCATCATCGAAACGCTTCGAGAGCTCGGCGTCGGCTTCGCATTCGTCGGCCGACAGGTTCATTTCGACATCGAGGGAGGCTTCGTGACGCCGAGATCCACCGGCCGACAATGGGGATCCTCCTCGTCACAGACAAGAAGGACACGGTCGTGCGATATGCCCTGGGCGGTACCGCTCAACCGGTGGCGGTCTCCCGATATGAGCTCTCAGCCGCTGACGCTGACGCTCTGCCCGCCGAAGATGTTCTGAAGAAGATGACGAACGTGGGTCGTGTGCGACGCTAGAGAGGCGCCGAGCAGGCGCGCATCCACCCCACCGCCGAGGAGGAACCCCCATGACCGAACCCAGAGCCGCCGCCGTCATCACCGGAGCCGCGGGCGGCATCGGGCGGGCCATCGCCACCGCGTTCGCCGAGCGGGGGGTCGCGGTCGTGATCGCTGACATCCGGCTCGACGCCGCCGTGGCAGCGGCCGAGCAGATCGCCGCCGAGACCGGAGCCGAAGCGGTCGGCATCGCCGTCGACGTCACCGACTCTGCGTCGGTCGCCGAGCTGGTGAGCGGCGCGCTGGCGCGGTTCGGGCGCGTCGACCACCTCGTCAACTGCGCGGGTATGTCGCTCGACGGCCCGAGCATCGAGCACACCGACGAGGCGTGGTCGAAGGTGGTCGACCTGAACCTCTCCGGCACCTTCTACGTCTGCCGCGGGTTCGCCCCGGCGCTCATCGAGTCCCACGGCACCATCGTGAACATCTCGTCGATCGCGGCGTTCTCGGCGACCCGTCCCGAGGTGCATGTCGGCTACGACGCCACCAAGGCGGCGATCGCGGCCCTGACTCGCACTCTCGCTGTCGAGTGGGCGCCGCAGGGGGTGCGGGTGAACGCCGTCGCGCCGGGCTACACGAACACCGAACTGCTGAAAGATGTCGGCGCCTCGAACCCCGAGACGATGGATGCCTGGCTCTCGCAGACTCCGCAGCGCCGCCTGATGGAGCCGGCCGAGATCGCCGAGGTGGTGCTGTTCCTCTCCCTGCCGGCCTCCCGCGCGATCACCGCGCAGACGATCATCGCCGACGGGGGCTACACCGCCGCCAAGTAGACGGGGGTAGGTTGAGGTCATGAACTCCCGCACTGCTCGCCTCGCTCTCGGTGTCGTCGGCGCGATCGCCCTCATCGTGGGCGCCGTGTTCGCCGGACAGGGCGCCAACCTCATTCCGGGCAGTTCGATGACCGGCGATCGCACGTGGCTCTACATCGGCCTGGTGCTCGCGGCCGTCGGCATCGTCATGATCGTGGTCGGTCTGCGTCGCCCGGGCCGCGACCGCTGAGACCGCTGAGACCGCTCAGACGCGAGAACGACGAAGGCGAGGCTTCTGGATGTTCACCGACATGCCCGAACCCGAGCTGCGCGAATACCGCAGCCGGCAGGTCGACCCGCCCGACTTCGACGGGTTCTGGGCCGACACGCTCGCCGAGGCCCAGGCAGCCGCCGCGACGACAGCACCCCTGCTCACCAAGGTCGATTCCGGCCTCTCGGCGCTCGACGTCTTCGACCTGACCTTCGCCGGGTTCAACGGCGAACCCATCAAGGCGTGGCTGCGCGTTCCGGCCGGCAGCACCGAACCCCTCCCGACGGTGGTCGAGTTCGTCGGCTACGGCGGTGGGCGCGGGCGCCCGTGGGAGAACCTCTTCTGGGCCGCCGCCGGCTTCGCCCATGTGCAGATGGACACGCGGGGGCAGGGCTCGGCCTGGTCGGCGGGCGACACCTCCGACGCGTTCGATGCGACCGGCCCGCAGTTCCCCGGGGTGATGACCCGTGGCATCCGGGATCGCAGCACCTACTACTACCGGCGCCTGATGACCGACGCGGTGCGCGCGGTCGGGGCGGCGAGACAGCTGCCTCAGGTCGACGGTTCACGGCTCGGCGTGTACGGGCGCAGCCAGGGCGGCGCCCTCGCGCTCGCTGCCGCTGCCCTTGCACCCGGGGTGTCTGCGGTGGCCGCCGCGGTGCCGTTTCTCGCGGACTTTCCGCGGGCGAGCGTCATCACCAACGCGAATCCGTTCAAGGAGATCGGCTCGTACCTCGCGATCCACCGCGACGAGGTCGACCTGGTGCACCGCACGCTCGCCTACTTCGATTCGGTGAACTTCGCGCGGCGCGGGCGGGTGCCGGCGCTGTTCACCGTCGCGCTGATGGATGAGATCACGCCCCCGTCGACCGTCTTCGCGGCGCACAACGCCTACGCGGGCCAGAAAGAACTTGTCGTCTGGCCCTACAACGGCCACGAGGCGGGTGGCCCCGACGACGACGACCGCATCCGGGCGTTCTTCGCGAAGCAGCTCACGGCCTGACGCCGGGCGGCGCCGAAACGCCCGACGCCTACGGCCTGACGCCGGGCGGCGCCGTCGTCGCCCGCACGACGAGCCGCGTCGGCAGCTGCAGGTGCGTGGCCGCCGGCGTCTCCCCGGCCAGCAGCGTCACGAGCAGATCCGCCGCCCGCGCCCCGAGCTTCTGGATCGGCTGGCGGATGGTGGTCAGCGCCGGGCTCATCTGCGAGGCCTCGGGGATGTCGTCGAAACCGATCACCGACACATCCCCCGGCACGCTGATGCCGAGTTCGGCCGCCACCTGCACCGTCGCGATGGCCGACAGGTCGTTCGCGGCGAAGATCGCAGTGGGCCTGCCCGGCATGGTGAGCAGCTCGATCGCCGGGTCGCGCGCCGTCTCCCGCTGGTACATGCCCACCCGCACGAGCGCCGGGTCGAACGGGATGCCGGCCTCGGCCAGCGCGCGACGGTACCCGCCGTCGCGGAGGTTCGACGACTGCAGGTCGGGCCGGCCGGCGATGAACCCGATCCTGCGATGCCCGATGGAGATCAGGTAGCGGGTGGCCCGGAGCGCCCCGCCGAAGCTGTCGGATTCGACGGTCGGCAGGTCAGCGTGCCCGGTGTGCGGGTCGATCGCCACGACCGGTATCTCGGTCGAGGTCGCGACGACGGTGGGTGTGACCATGATGGCGCCGTCGATCAGCGTGCCGCTCAGCCGGGAGAGCGAGCGGCGCTCCCACCCGTCGCTGGAGTTCTGCCGCGAGCCGCTGTAGGCGAGCAGATCGAACCCCGACTCCCGCAGCGCCGTGCCGACGCCCTTGAGAATCTCTGCGCTGAACGGTTCGAAGTCGGCGACGAGGATGCCGATGACCCCGGTCTTTCGCGACCGCATGCTGCTCGCCACCAGGCTCGACTCGTAGCCGAGCGTCCTCACGACGTCGAGGATGCGCGCGGCCGTCTCCTCGGAGATGCCATACCGCCCGTTCACGGCTTTCGACACGGTCGAGACGGAGACCCCCGCCGCCGCGGCGACGTCGTGGATGGTGGCCCGTCGTGTCATGGGGGCAGCCTAGCGCAAAATGGAAAAGGTTTTCGAAAACGTTTGACAGTGGTTTTGGCCGTTGGCACACTGACTTTCTGCCGGGTCCACGCAGCACCACGAACATTCCCCGGTGGCCACTCAACTCAACGAAGAGAACAGGTATCACGCATGAAGACGAAACGAATCGTCGCCGGCCTCTCGGTACTCGCGCTCGGGGCTCTCGGCCTCAGCGCGTGCAGCACCGACAGCTCCGGCGGATCGGGCTCCGACGGCGGAGCGGTCTCGATGACCCTCTGGGAGAACTCGACCACCGGCCCCGGCCAGGCCTTCTGGGACACCGCGGCTGCCGACTTCACCAAGGCCAACCCGAACGTCACGATCGACGTACAGGCCATCCAGAACGAAGACCTCGACGGCAAACTGCAGACGGCGCTCAACTCGGGCGACGCCCCCGACATCTTCCTGCAGCGCGGTGGCGGCAAGATGGCTGCGATGGTGGCGGCCGGCCAGGTGAAAGACCTGACCGACGGCATCTCGGCCGACGCGAAGAGCCAGATTCCGGCGGCGACGTTCGGTGCGGTATCCGTCGACGACAAGACATACGCCATGCCGGTCTCCGTGCTGCCGGGCGGCCTGTTCTACAGCCAGGATCTCTTCACCGCGGCGGGCATCACCACCCCGCCGAAGACGATCGACGAACTCGAGGCCGCGAACACCAAGCTGAAGGCGTCGGGCGTGCAGGCCGTCGCCCTCGGCGGCAAGGATGCCTGGCCCGCCGCGCACTGGTACTACTTCTTCGCCCTGCGAGAGTGCAGCCCCGAGGTGCTCTCGGGCGCGACGAGCTCGAAGGACTTCAGCGACGACTGCTGGATTCGCGCCGGTCAGGACCTCGAATACTTCGCCGGCACGCAGCCGTTCAACGACGGCTTCCTCTCCACCCCCGCGCAGCAGGGTGCCGGCAGCTCGGCCGGTCTCATCGCCAACCACCAGGCCGGCATGGAACTGATGGGCGCCTGGGACCCGGGCGTCATCGCCTCACTGACCCCCGACGCCAAGCCACTTCCCGACCTCTCGTGGTTCCCGTTCCCCGAGGTCACCGGCGGTGACGGCGAGGCCGGCTCCATTCTCGGCGGCGTCGACAGCTACTCCTGCTCGGCGGATGCGCCGCCGGCGTGCGTCGACTTTCTGAACTACATCGCCACGCCCGACCTGCAGAAGGCGTACTACACCGCCTTCAACACTCCCCCGGTGAACACCGAGGCGCAGAAGGCCGTGACCGAACCGTACCTGCAGCAGATCATCACCACCTACAACGCGGCGCCGTTCGTGTCGCAGTGGCTCGACACGCTCTACGGCCTGAACGTCGGCAACGCCCTGAACGTGGGTGTCGTCGACCTGCTCGCCGGCAAGAGCAGCCCCGAGCAGCTCGTGCAGACGGTCAACGACGCGGCCAAGAAGGCCTAGCGACGATGACGGTTCGCGAGAGCGCTCCGAGCGCCCAGCACACGGCAGCGCCTCTCGCGCGGGGCGGGGCGGTCGATTCGTCGGCTGCTCCGCCCCGGCTCCCGGATGCCCGGGGCCAGGTGTCGGGAAAGCCCAAGCGCCGCTCCTTCAACCGGGCCGGTCGCTGGGAGGTCGCCATCCTCGTCGGCCCCGCCCTGCTCGTCTTTCTGGCCTTCGTGATCTTCCCGGTCGTGATCGCCGCGTACTACGGGTTCTTCAGCTGGCAGGGGTACGGCGCCCCGACCGACGTGGTCGGCATCCGCAACTACCTCACGATCATCCAGGACCCGACCTTCCAGCAGGCCCTCACCCACAACGGCGTGATCCTGGTGCTCTCGCTGGTGCTGCAGGGGCCGGCGGCCATCCTGCTGGCGCTGCTGCTGAACCGCAAACTGCGCGGGCAGTCCCTGATCAGGGTGCTGATCTTCGTGCCCTACGTCATCTCTGAGGTGGTCGTCGGCACCGGGTGGAGCCTCATCCTGCAGTCGAACGGCGCGTTCAACGGGATGCTCGAGAACGTCGGTCTCGGCGGCCTCAGCCAGGACTGGCTGTCGAACCCCGACCTCGCCATCTGGACGCTGATGATCATCATCACCTGGAAGTACGTCGGCTTCGCGGTCATCCTCTTCCTGGCCGGCCTGCAGGGAATTCCCGAGGAGCTGTCGGAGGCCGCGGCGATCGACGGGGCGTCGTTCTGGCAGATCCAGCGGCGCATCACCCTGCCGCTGCTCGGCCCGACCCTGCGCATCTGGGCCTTCCTGTCGATCATCGGGTCACTGCAGCTCTTCGACCTCGTCTACATCATCTGGGGCCAGTACGTCAGCTCGACGGCCGGCACCTCCACCATGGCGACCTACATGGTGGCCAACGGGCGGAACGCGGGCAACTACGGCTACGGCAACGCGGTCGCCGTCGTGCTCTTCGTCATCTCCCTGATCATCGCGCTGGTCTACCAGCGTTTCATTCTGCGGCGCGACACCCAGGGCGCCCTCACCGACAAGGGGAACCCCGAATGAGCGCCGTCAGCACCGCGACCGGCCCCCGGGCATCCACTCAGCACTCGACTCGGCACTCCGCTCAGCCGAGCGCCCGCCCGAAGGCCCGCCGGAACCTCGGCAACCCGATCGCCTATGTGGTCGCGGTGGTCGTCATCATTCTGATGCTCGCGCCCGTCGTGTTCATCATCATCGGGGGGTTCCGCACCAACTCCGAGCTCTCGGTCGACCCGGCCGGCCTGCCCGCCGTCTGGAACGTCGCCAACTACCTCGAGGTGCTCACCGGCGGCGTGTTCTGGGGCGAGGTGCTGAACTCGGTCATCGTCGGACTCGCCACGACCCTCGGCGTCGTCGTGCTCGGCCTGATGGCGAGCTACGTGCTCGCGCGCTACAGCTTCCGTGGCCGCGGGGTGCTGTACGCCCTGTTCGCAGCCGGGCTGATGTTCCCGATGACCGTCGCGATCACGCCGCTCTACATCGTCGTGAAGAACCTCGGGCTGATGAACTCGCTCGGCGGCGTCATCCTGCCGCAGATCGCGTTCGCCCTGCCCACGACCATCATCATTCTGGTGCCGTTCCTGCGGGCGATCCCCGACGAGATCCAGGAGGCGGCGTTCATCGACGGTTGCAGCCGGCTCGGTTTCTTCTGGCGCATGGTCGTGCCGCTGGCCACGCCCGGAGTGATCACCACGGGCATCCTCGCGTTCATCGCCAGCTGGAACAGCTACCTGCTGCCGCTGTTCATCCTGAACAAACCGGCCATCTTCACCCTGCCGCTCGGCGTGCAGGCCTTCTCGTCGCAGTACTCGGTCGACACCGCCAAGGTGCTCGCCTTCACCGCGCTGTCGATGATTCCGGCCCTGCTGTTCTTCGCCTTCTTCGAGCGCCGCATCGTCGGCGGGCTCTCGGGGGCGGTCAAGGGCTGAGCCCGGCGCCGCCCGCCTCGCTTCGCGCCGGCCCCCCTCGCCCCGCCCCGCCTGCCGCGTCTCGCCCCCGCGCCGCCCCCGCCCCGCCGCCCCTCTCGGTCTTCCCTCTTCACCCCGCGCTCTTCACAGAAACGACAGCCATGACCAACCCGCCCCTGCCACCCGTCTCCGACCGGGTGCGCGCCCTGCATGCCGAGATGACGCTCGACGAGAAGATCGCCCAGCTCGTGGGCTTCTGGGTCGACCAGGGCGGCGAGGTCGTGGCGCCGATGCAGGGAGAGATGGCGACATCCGGCCGCTACGAAGAGGCGACCGCGCACGGAATCGGCCACCTCACCCGCGTCTACGGCACGCGGCCGGTCGACCCGATCGAGCGTGCGGAGTGGCTCTGGGCCGAGCAGCGCCGCCTGCAGCGGGACACCCGGCTGGGCATCCCGGCCCTCGTGCACGAGGAGTGCCTCACCGGCCTCGCCGCGTGGAAGGCCGCGACGTTCCCGACGCCGCTGGCCTGGGGGGCGTCGTTCGATCCTGCGGTGGTCGAGGAGATGGGCCGGATGATCGGCGGCTCCATGCGCGACCTCGGCATCCACCAGGGGCTCGCGCCGGTGCTCGACGTGATTCGCGACCCGCGGTGGGGGCGGGTCGACGAGTGCATCTCGGAGGATCCGTACGTCGTCGGTACCCTCGGCACCGCCTACGTGCGGGGCCTGCAGAGCGCCGGAGTGCACGCGACGCTGAAGCACTTCGTCGGCTACTCGGCCTCGCAGGCCGGCCGCAACCACGCACCCGTGCACCTCGGCCGGCGCGAGCTCGAAGACGTGTTGCTGCCGCCGTTCGAGATGGCCGTTCTCGACGGCGGGGCGCGCTCGGTGATGAACTCGTACGCCGAGATCGACGGGCTGCCGGTCGGGGCGACGCCCGAATACCTCACCGGCATCCTTCGCGAGCGCTGGGGCTTCGACGGCGCGATCGTCTCGGACTACTTCTCGGTCGCCTTTCTGAACCTGATGCACGCGGTCGCGGCCGACCGTGCCGACGCCGCGCTGCTGGCGCTGGAGGCAGGCATCGACGTCGAGTTGCCGACGGGGGATGCGTACCTTGCGCTCGCGGAGCGCATCCGGGCTGGGGCTGGGGCTGGTGCCGATGCTGGGGCTGGGGTCGATGCGGGTGCGGGCGACGCCGCGGGTGGCGGCGGCCTCTCGCTCGCGCTGCCGCTGATCGATGCCGCCGTTCTGCGCGTGCTCGCGCAGAAGGAGGAGCTCGGCCTGCTCGACGCGACCTTCGACACTCCCCCGACGGCCATCGACCTCGACACCCCCGCCCACCGCGACGTCGCGCGCCGTCTCGCCGAGGAGTCGCTGGTGCTGCTGACGAACGACGGCGTGCTGCCGCTCGCGTCGGCGGCGTCATCGCTGTCGTCGCCCTCGCTGTCGTCGCTGTCGTCGCCTTCGCCGTCGCTGTCGACGCCGCCCGCCCGCATCGCCGTCATCGGGCCGAACGCCGACTCCTCCGAGGCGCTGATGGGCTGCTACTCCTTCGTGAACCACGTTCTGGCGCACCATCCCGGCACCCCCATGGGGCTGGAGATCCCGACGGTTCTGGATGCCGTGACCGCCGAATTCGCCGCCGCCACCGTCTCGTTCGAGCCCGGTTGCACCGTCGAGGGCACCGACGTCTCGGGCTTCGACGCGGCCGCGCGCACCGCCTCACAGGCCGACGTCGCCGTCGTCGTCGTGGGCGACCGCGCTGGACTCTTCGGCCGCGGCACCGTCGGCGAGGGCAACGACGTCGAGAGCCTCGACCTGCCCGGCGTGCAGCGCCAGCTCGTGGAGCGCATCGTCACCACCGGCACCCCCGTCGTGCTCGTGCTGCTCACCGGCCGGCCCTACGCCCTCGACTGGGCGGTCGCGGGTTCGGCGGCGCGCGATGTCTTTTCTGACCCGACCCCCACCTCTGGGCCCACCCTCGCGCCGGCCGCCGTGCTGCAGGCGTTCTTCCCCGGCGAGGAGGGCGCCTCGGCGATCGCGGGCATCCTCTCGGGCCGCGTCTCGCCCTCGGGCCACCTGCCCGTCTCGCTCCCCCGCTCGGCCGGAGCCCAGCCCTTCAGCTACCTGCACCCCCTGCTCGGCGGCCCCTCAGAGGTGACCAGCGCCGACAGCACCCCCGTGCTGCCCTTCGGCCATGGCCTCACCTACACCGCCTTCGAGCACACCGGCCTCACCCTCGACTCCCCCGAGGTCGCCGCCGGCGACACCTTCACCGCCACCGTTACCGTCACGAACACCGGCACTTGCCCCGGCACCGACCTCGTGCAGCTCTACGCCCATGACCTCGTCGGCAGCGTCACCCGCCCCGTCGCCCAGCTGCTCGCCTACCACCGCGTCACCCTCGCCCCCGGCGCCGAGGCCGTCGTGCGCTTCACCGTGCCGACCACCCGCCTGGCCTTCACCGACCGCGCCTACGCCCGCGTCGTCGAGCCGGGCGCCGTCGACCTCTGGGTCGGCCCCTCCTGCGCGGCCCGCGAAGCGACTGCGTCGCTTACGATCGCGGGCTCGGTCTACCGCGTGACCCCCGCCGATGCCCGCCTCGCGAGCGCAGAGGTCGTCGTGCCGGTCGCCGCGCAGTGACTTCCGGCAAGGTGCTCGCCTCGAGAACCGAACGGGCGCCGTATCCGACCCTCCGCCGCTTTCAACCGACCGCGCCATCCTGTCTGGGTTCGGCAGGCTAGCCGCCTCTGGGCCCCTCGCTCTTACTCGCAGAGTTGGGGTGGCACGACGGCTCTCTTTGGCCTGTTGCACAGGACCCACCGCGGGTCCGTCTCTCGTCTGACTTCCAGGAAGCCAGCTACCGATAGCGGTGATTATGTCAGGAAGCAGGTATGGACCAGGCCCAGGAACTGGCACTTTGCGCACAAGGATGCCAGACCCGGTACCGAGACTGCAATCGGTCAACGCGATCAGCGCTCGGCCCAGTCAACGCGAGAGGACGCTGCACATAGGCAGATTCAGTTCATATGCCGCTCGTAAAAAGCGCATAGAGCACACATAGACAACTCATTGAAACTCTTCTCACACGCAATCGCGAACACGAGAGGTAATGATGAGCAGAGTTCCAGAACCAGAATCCACCCCAAACGGACCCGCCTACGAGGGTCGCCTCTTGGACCGCGCCGACGAGGAAGTCGTCGACCAGGGTGTTGCCTTCGACGTCCGCACACTCGTCAGCCGCCGCGTGGTGCTGAGCATACTCGGGCTCGGCGCTGGCGCGGTGACCTTGGCGGCATGCTCTTCTGGCGGCGCCGCCGCGAGTTCCGGGGTCGCTTCGGCGACAGCCACGGCCGCGCCCACCCCGACCGTGTCCAGTTCAGCTTCAGCGTCGGCTGTCGATCTTCCTGCGGGCGAGATCCCCGATGAGACGGCTGGCCCATATCCGGGCGATGGATCAAACGGGCCTGATGCGCTGACGAACTCGGGGATCGTGCGAAGCGACATCCGGTCGAGCATCGGCGGTGGGACCACCGCCGCGGGCGTGCCGATCTCGCTGACGATGACGATCCTCGACATGGCGAACAACGACGCGCCCTTCGCGAATGTCGCTGTGTACGTCTGGCACTGCGACGCCGAGGGCCGCTACTCGATGTACTCCTCCGACATCGAGAACGAGACCTACCTCCGCGGGGTGCAGGTAGCCGACAGTGCCGGCGTTGTGACGTTCTCCTCCATCTTTCCCGCCTGCTACAGCGGGCGGTGGCCACACATCCATTTCGAGGTGTACCCGACGGTCGATGGCATCACCGACTCCGCCAACGCCATCAGCACCTCACAGCTGGCGATGCCGGAGGCTGAGGCAAAGGCCGTCTATGCGCTCCCGGCATATGACGGATCGACCTCGAACCTGGGGAAGGTGAGCCTCGCCAGCGACAACGTGTTCAGCGACGACAGCGGCGCGCTGCAACTCCCCGCAGTAACAGGCGATACCACCTCGGGATACCAATTGTCACTCGTCGTCCGCGTCGACACCAGCACCACCCCGACCGCAGGGTCCGCGCCCAGCGGAGGCGGCGGGAACAGTGGCGGTGGCGGCGGCCCCGCCGCCTGACCCACCCCGCCAACCCGCTAACCAACAGAAAGAAGTGCTCTCATGGGATTGCTCCAGAACCTCACCGGATGGCACGCGGTCATCCTCCTCGCCGTCGTACTCCTCTTCTTCGGGGCCAGCAAACTGCCAAACCTCGCTCGAAGTGTCGGCCAGTCGGCCCGCATCTTCAAATCCGAAGTCGCCTCAACCACAGACCAGGCCAGCGAGCCCGCCGCCGAGGCGGTGACACCGGCCCAGCCCGCCGTCACCCCTCCGGTGCCAGCGACAAGCCGCGCGGAAACGTCGTGACGCTATGCCCGCATCGACCACATCCGAACCCGAGCACGGCAGGATGACTCTGGCCGCTCACCTGCATGAGGCGCGGACGCGTCTGATGCAGGTGGGTGTCGGGCTGCTTCTCGGCTCGATCGTGGGCTACCTTTTGTCTGATCAGATCATCGAGGTGCTAGAGGAACCGATCGTGGCTCTGGCCGAGTCGCGAAACGCCAGCCTGAACTTCGACAGCGTCAGCGCCGCATTCGATCTCAAGATGAAGATCGCCGTGTTCGCGGGCGTCATCTTCTCGAGCCCCCTCTGGTTGCACCAACTCTTCGCGTTCTTCATGCCGGGCCTGAACCGGCGAGAGAAAAAGTACGTCCTCGGCTTTGTCGGCATCTCGGTGCCGCTCTTTGCCGCCGGCTGCTGGGTCGGGTTTGAACTGTTCCCGCACGTCGTCCAGCTGCTCGCCAGCATCGCACCCACAGAAACCAGTAGCGTGCTTGCGGCCTCCGAGTACTTCGACTTCGTGATGAAACTCGTCTTCACCTCCGGTGCCGCGTTCGTTCTGCCCGTCTTCATCGTGCTGCTCAACTTCATCGGGGTGCTCTCTGGCCAGGCAATCGTGAAGAGCTGGAGGATCGTGCTTCTAGGTGTGATGCTCTTCAGCGCCCTCGCAACTCCGTCCGCGGACGGCATGTCCATGTTCCTGATCGCCGCCCCGATGACCGTCCTCTTCGCTACCGCAGCCGGAGTCGCCCTGCTGCACGACCACCGGGCGGCACGCCGCGCAAAATTGGCGAATCAACAAGCCCCTGAGCTCATCACCGCCTGACACCCCGCACCAGGCCCGCACCGCACGATAAGAGAAGGAATAAGGGATGTTCGGATTGACGATAGAAAAACTGTTCGTGATCGCAGTCATCGCCGCGATTATCATCGGCCCGCAGCATCTCCCCCGCTACGCCAGCGACCTCGCCGCGATCGTGCGGACCCTTCGTGAGTTCGTGGACGTCGCCAAAGCCCGAGTCACAGCAGAGCTCGGCCCGCACATCGACGCTCGGGAATGGGAGAAACTCGACCCCCGCCAGTACGACCCCCGACGCATCGTCCGCGACGCCCTAACGGACAATACCGCGGTAGAGGAGCAACCGACTGCGACCCCTTCAGCACCAAACAGGTCGACGGAACCTGCACCGCCTTCGCCGCCCGAGCCGCCCACGCTAAGACGATCTGCAACCGGCGGTTGGCAGGGCGTTCTTCTTTCTCGCATCACGACGGCGCCGCACACCGAACTGTTACATGAAATAACCCGCTCAGCAGCGGCTCATCCGGACCCGCTCAGCAGCGGCTCATCCGGAACAGAGTAGGGGCTCGTGATGATGATTCGGCGTCTACAGTTGAGCGGAGGAGGACGTGATGGCCCGGGTTACCAGCGCGGACGTGGCACGTGAGGCCGGTCTCTCGCGTGCGACGGTCAGTTATGTGCTCAATTCCGATCCGCGGCAGCGCATTCCTGAGGCGACCCGGCAGCGAGTTCTCGATGCCGCCGCGCGGTTGGAGTACACCCCGTACGGTCCGGCACGACTGCTACGAGGAGCGCCGAGTCGAACGGTCCTGTTACACACACCGTCCCTAGCGACAGTTGCGGAACCAGTGGGCGCGCATATCGTGTCAGCTCTCGCGGACGCCCTCACTTCTCACGGGTTGCAACTGCTCTGGCAGTTGGGAACGCCGTCTGCTGCGATGGGAGGCGACCTTGCCCCGGCTGTCGTGCTGACGTCTTTGGGAGAGCACGAGGCGGGTTTCGCGGAGTTGTCAGCCGGATTCCGAGTCCCGGTTCGTTCTTTGTTTCCAGGCCTGGATGGGTTTCAGGCCTCTCCGGGCGGCGCGCAGGTGGACCACCTGATCGACCGCGGCCATCGGAGGCTCGCCTACGCCGCATCCGATGACCCACAGCTGGAACGATCGTCGACACTACGACAGGGTGCGGTGCTGACGCGCGCAGAGGAGCGCGGCATCACGACTCCGTTCGTCGTAGCTATGCCGTTGGAACGACAAGCCGCCCGGAGTGCTCTTGCCGCTTTGCTGAGCCGCGATCATCCGCCGACAGCCGTGTGCGCGTATAACGATCATGTCGCGATGGCCGTTCTGGCAGCAGCATCGGATCTCGGCCTGTCAGTACCCAGTGATGTTGCCGTGATCGGTGTCGATGATGATCCGGTCGCGCAACTGATGACACCGGCGCTCAGCAGCGTCAGGGCGGAGCTTGGCGACTTTGTTGATGAGTTTGCGGCGGAGATAGCCGCTGGCATCGTCGGCTCGGATAGCCCAGAGGTGAAGCTGCCCGCTTCCCCGGTGGTTGTGATTCGCGGCTCCTCGTGATCGGCTGAAATCCCTTCCGACGAACTGAGACGTGGGAAGGTGTGGCAGAAATCCACACCTCCCCACTCGGTTCAGTTGGTCAGAATGTTGAGCATGCCGACCGACCACCAGTGGCTGGGATCGATCCCGGTGTTGTGGACGTTGACGTAGCGGGCCGTCCGCGTGGCGAAGAGGGCATTGACTACGCCATATCCGGTGCCCATTGCGACCTTTGTCCAGGTGACCTTGTCCGGGGAAGTGTAGATCTCGTAGCCTCGGGGAAAGTCACCGCCTTTGCTGTCCGGTCCACCGGTGGCGATCAGTTGCACGCCTTTGAACGTCTGAGTGGTACCGAGATCGACTTCGTACCATTCGTTGTTGTTCTGCGGCTGCCCTGATTGCCACCGGGAGTCGAGCCACTGATCGATTCCTGAGTTCGCTGTCGGCCCGTTGGCAAAGGCCGAGGCCACCCATCCAGTGTGACTCAATGGCGACCAGGTGACACCGGATGCCGTGGAAATTGCGCCGTTGTAGACACGCACCTCCCCTACCGTCCACCAGTTGGACGACCAGCCTGTGGTCAGCTGTACGCGGATGTACCGCGCGGTCTGAGTTCCCACAGCAATACGTGTTTGGTTCGAGGCCCCCGCGCCGGTTGCAACCGATGATCCCCAGGTGACGCCGTCGGTGCTGAGCTGGACTGCGAAGCCTCGGGGATAGTCGCCCGATGCCGATCCAGAGTTCAGCTCGATGGTGTCAAATGTCCGCGTCGCGCCGAGGTCTGTCTGGAACCACTGGCCTGCCGCCTGTGCAGTTCCAGTCGACCACTTCGATTCGACCTTCCCGTCCCACGCCGCCGCCGCTGCTGTTCCAGCTCCGGTAACTGATGCGGTGGTCGATCCGGAGTTTCGAGGAAGCAGGCCTGTCTGGCTGTTGTAGACGCTCACGTCACCGATGGACCACCACTTGTTTGCTGCTGCAGTGAGGGTGATGCGGATGAAGCGCGCGGTTGTCGGGGAGAACGAAACGTTCGTGAAGGAGGTGGAACCGTTTCCGTAGGAGACAGTTCCACTCCAGGTCGTTCCGTTTGTCGAGGTCTGCACGGTGTACGCCGCCGGTCCATCGGTGGCGAGTTCGATCTGGTTCAAAGACACCTGGTCGAAGGTGCGAGTCGCGCCGAGGTCGAGAGTGAAGCTCTGTCCGGCTGCCTGATTTGCTCCCGACATCCATCGCGTGCGTGGGTTACCGTCGATAGCTTGCGCGGGAGTGTATGCGTCCGAGGTGTTCGTCGCCGTGGCCGACCATCCGGCCTTGCTGATCGCGTTGCCAGTCGTCGGCGTGTAGACATAGGTGGCGATGGTGTCCCCGGGGATCGTGTCGGTGAACTCGCCGTCCGGAGTCGCGATCCGGATGGGCGCAGCTGGGGTGTTGAGCGTCGTCGTGTTGTAACGGGCCGGGTCCGAATCGGGGAGTCCCGTAGCGTCGGGACGGTTCGCGACAATGACCGCCACAGAACCGTCAGGGTTCTGGAAGGCAACGTTCGAGATGTTGCCCATCCGGTCGGTGCTGTCGATCCGTTTCGCCCCTAAGTGAAGGTTCTTGGAGAACTGCCCCCAGATGTAATACCACCCGTTGAGGTCATATTGGGTCGCGTCTCCCGTCTTTGGCGAGATCAGCGACGGAGTATCTGCGTCTGGGTCGTTGGGGTTGACCCGGCGATCGGCCCACCAACTCGGCCCTGCGTTGCACAGAACGAGGTCATTGGTGGTGTCGTCGATGGCGTTGCATTGTGTGTATTCGAACATCGTCGCCCAGCCGGAGTATGAGCTGACTCCACCGCGGAAGAACTCGATGAGCTTGTTCGCGCCCTGAGTGATTTCGGTCATGTGCTGAGTTTTGGTGGGGTACTGAGCGGTGACCGCGTTGGGCTGCCACATGTTCGAGCTGTCGTAGTTGTGATATGCAATGCCATCGACGGCCGTGTTGGTCGCAGTGTCGCCCAGAAGAGCGTCGGTGTACTTGAAGGTCTCGTTGGACAGGTTCGCGTCCATACCCCAGATCTTCGTCGTGATACCGGCGGCGGTGAACTTCTGCTTGAGTACCTTCGCGAAGTCCTGCATCTGGCCCGGTGTGAAACAGGTCGTCGGGTAAGGCATCTGGATGTCCGGCTCGTTCTGCAGGGTCACGGCATAGATGGGAAGCCCCTGCCCCGCGTACGCCTGAACGTACTTGGCGTAGTAATCGGCCAGCACGGGGTAGTAGTCGTTCGCGGAGCCCGTGTTGTTTGCTCCCGAGTTTCCGTGTTGGACCCGCGGTGCCGTGCCGTCGGTCGCACAGTTGCCGAAGACGCCCTCGGGGCCGGTGATGCTGTTGTTGGTCTTCATCCATGCCGGCGGGGACCAGAGCGAAGCGTAGAAACGGAGCTCCGGGTTGATCTGCCGCATGCGCTGCATCACGCTGATCTTCCCGTCCGTGATGTCTCGATTGATCGAGAATGTGGACAGGGTCGGGTCGGGATTGCCGCCATTGTCTGCGTAGGTCCAGAAACCTGTCGTTTTGGCTGTGCGGCAGAAGTCAGCGCACCCGATGGTGGCGCGCCAGAGGTTCATGTTGTCGCCGTTGGCCCTGCTCACCAGCGCTTGCAGTGCGTTCTCCTTGGCGGTCGCGCTCAGGCGATTGAGGTGGTAGATCGTGGTGTCCTCCAGCGACGAGCCCCAGCCGTCGTAGGACTGGTACGAGACAGACGGATCGACGTTGATCGTCGTAGCCGTGCTGCTGGTCAGTGGTGCGAGGGTCTTG
This sequence comes from Subtercola sp. Z020, assembly GCF_002931235.1. Taxonomy (GTDB): domain Bacteria; phylum Actinomycetota; class Actinomycetes; order Actinomycetales; family Microbacteriaceae; genus Subtercola. The sequence goes on from NZ_PSTT01000100.1 coordinate 17,088, forward strand.
TCCGCTTGCGCCGACAGCCTGTAAGAGCCCTCGTCGACGTTGTAGGACGTATAGCTGACATCGACGATGCCGCCCGCTCCCGTCGAGGCGACAGCCGTCTGCCCGGTAAGAGGTTGCACTGCCAGGACTGCGACACAAGCAGCTGCGAGGCCCCCTATCAGGCGAAGCCGGTGTGATCGAAAAGACATGGAAAGGCTCCGTGATCCTGGAGTCCACCTTGGCGCCGTTACGCCGTACCGCACTGCCACCACTGTCGCTGCGGTCGGAAGGCGAGGGCGGTGCTCCATTGGACGTACCCTCGCGAACGATTGGTCCCCATAGAAGCTGATCTACTTGCACGTGTCAATAGACCGCGAGAGATTGAATTGCTTGAGCTGTCACCGGTGTGGATTCGGCGAGCCTTCAATGACCCGCTCGACGTCATTCCGGTGCGGCGGCAATGCTGTCGAGCTCTTGGAGCGTGAGATCTGTAGGGGCGTGCAGCGCTGAATCGACGATCGAGGAGGGACGCCTGGCGCCCAGGATCGGGATGATGTTCGCGGATTGGCTGAGAAGCCAACCCAATGCGACCGCGGATACAGAGATGCCCCGGCGATCAGACACCGCAGCCGCACCCGGATGCTTCTGCGCCAGTTCGGCATCGATTTCCGCCACCGCCTGTGCTCGGAGGAACTGTTCCCGGCTGACGTTGGAGAGGCCGATCCTGGTGATGGCGCCGCTGTCTTTCAGGCGCTGCAGGGCGCGGGCGCTGACCTCGATCGGGATGAGCGGGTCGGGATGATGGAGAAAGAACAGATCGAGCGTGTCGGCCTGCAGGGCGCGGCGGCTCGCGTCGACGTGAGCGCGTAACGTCTGCTCGCTGCCGTCTATCGGGAATTGTTGCTGACCGGCGCGGTAGTGCCCTCCTTTCGTTGACACCATCACGTCGGCGCCCCGAGGGTGCGTGATGAGGGCTCTCTGGATGAGAGACTCATTGTGGGAGGGCTCGCCCATCGTGGTGTACGCGCGGGCCGTGTCGATCAGGGTGACACCTGCATCCAATGCGGCATGAATCACCTGTATTGCTTGATCGTCATCGGGATGCTCGGTCAGCGACCACTGGGCGCCGCCGAGCCCAAGGGGCCAGACCTCCCGGTCTCCAATGAGGCGAAGGTTCGTCATGACGCGGCCAGGCTGGTGCACGTGGAGAATCGCTCTCCTGCGACGTAGACGACCAGCAGGCACGGTCGCCCGGTCGGGTTCTCGAAGGCGTAGACGGTTGGATCAGTGCTTGAACTACCCAATAGGTGAAGAGCCACGCCGCGAGTCGCCCCCTCCCCCACGCCGGAGACGCCGTCTGGGTCCTCGTCGAAGACGGAGAGCCCCACCGGCGGGGAATCTTCGTGCTGAACCCACCACAGAGCAGCGCCCGTCTATGCCGTATGGTTCTGCAGGTCGGCCGGCGAGGCGGTACCGATTGTGCTGCGTCTGGGAATGAGATGAGGTCGCAACACGACGGTGCGTTTCTCCGCTCCGCCATCGCCGCGGATTTCGGCGATGAGAAGTTCGGCTGCGGCTCGGCCCATCTCCTCTCCCGGCTGGCTGATCGTCGTCACGGGTGTCGTGCTCTCGGAGGCGAAGTGGTTGTTGTCGTACCCGACAACGGCGATGTCTTCCGGGATGCGAAGATCCGGTTGTTGCTCGAGCACTTGGATGATGCCGATGGCCACGAGGTCAGATGCCGCAACGACACCGTCGACGTGCTCCTCCTGGGCGATGATCCTCTCGCCGGCGGTTCGCCCATGCGAGATGTTCATTCCGGTTGTCTCGACCAGCGACAACACCGTTCCGGCCGTCTCCCCGACGGCCCGACGGACTCCGGCGAGGCGCTCCGCGACGGCCTGCAACTGGAACGGTCCACCCGCGAAGACCAGGTTCCGTCTCCCGAGCTCGATGAGATGTCGAGCGGCGATGTATCCGCCGTGATGTTCATCGGCGACGACCCCTGCGTACTGGGCGTCTTCGGGCGCGTAGTTGACCAGAACCAGCGGCCGGCTCACGGCCTTGGAAACAAGGGACTTTGTGATGTGCGGGTCGAGTGGAGCAAGCAGGATGCCGGCCACCCGAGCCTGTTCGAACACTTCGAGGTACGACAGCTGCTTTTCGATCTCGATGTCGCTGTTGGCTATCAGTAAGTTCATGCCGTGCTCACGCAAGGTGGCTTCGGCGCCTCTGGCGATGTCGACGAAGAACGAGTTGCCCATGTCCACCAGGACGATACCGACGGTGTCGCTCGAACCTGCCGCCAGTGACCGTGCGGCATCGTTCCGCACAAATCCCAATGCGTCGATGGATGCGAGGACCCGGCGCCGTGTCGGTTCACGCACCTTCTCGGGATTGTTGAGCGTGTTCGACACCGTGCCGATTGCAACGCCCGCATGGCGTGCGACGTCTGCCATGTTCGGTTGCGGCAGGCCCAAACGAGCTTTTCGAGCATCCGTCATTGGAGCCTCCCAGCTTTGTGTCGCTACGTTAGCAAAGTAATTGAAGCGTAACCAAAAATTCGTTGACAGCCACGGGACCGGTATATATGGTTCTTTTGAAGCGCTTCATTTGAGGCACATTCGCATCTCAAGGAGGAAATGTGATCACCACAGCCAAGGGGCGCTTGGGCCGTATCGTGCCCGCCGTCGCCATCATCGGAGCCGGGGCGCTGCTGCTCGCCGGCTGTTCGTCAGGATCGACGTCATCCGCCGGAGGGAAGGGGAGCGAGAAGTTCGACTACCTCGGCGCCGACACCAACACCGAGATCTCCACCGTGCTGACCCTGATGTCGAAGGACCAGTGCTCCGCCGAGAATGCGGCCCAGCCCCTCTCCGTCGGAACGACGCCGGGCACGGGCGTCGACCAGAAGATGCAGTTGCTCGCCGGCCAGAATGCGCTTCCGGCGATCTCGACCGCCTCCGGAACGCCCAGCCTCATGACGCAGTTCGTCGAGGCGAAGAAGATCGTGAACATCACCGAAGCCCTCGGCGACGATTCGAGCAACATCCTGCCCGCAGCGCAGTCGATCATCTCGAAGCTCTACGGCGGCACCGACTCCTACGTTCTGCCCACCGAGTTCAACATCGAGGGCATCTGGTACAACAAGAAGATCTTTGCCGACAACGGCATCACCGTGCCGGAGACGTGGGACGCACTCGTCGCTGCGTCTGAGAAGCTCGAAGCTGCGGGGGTTCAGCCCATCACCGCAGACGGTAAAGACGGCTGGCCCATCACCCGGCTGATCGGCAACTACATCTTCCGCGACCAGGGCGCCGACGCCCTGCAGGCCGTGAAGGACGGCAAAGCAAAGCTGACTGACGCCGCGTACGTGAAGGCGGCCGACGCTGTCGCCTCCCTCGGCCAAGGTGGCGCGTTCGGCCCGTCTGTCGGCTCCATCGATTACAACGGCATGGAGAATGCGTTTCTGACCGGTGGTGCGGCGATGATGTACAACGGCAGCTGGACCCTGTCGAACTTCAACGATCCCGCCCAGAACACCATCGGGCTCGAGAACATCGCCTACATGCCCTTCCCTGCCGTCACGGGCGGTAAGGGTTCGATCGATGACACCCCGGCCAACATCGGCATTCCGGTGATGCTCGGCCAGAACGCTTACGGAACGAACACGCAGGCGTGGGTCAAGTGCATCGCGAAGAACTACGGCGACCTGGCCCTCGCCAACGGCGGTGTGGTCTCCGGTTTCAAGGTGAACACCGTGCCGACTGACCTCCCCGAGCTGACGCAGGTCGTTCAGGCGAAGGTTGCAGCCACGACGACGGCCACGCTCTGGTTCGAGGCCCTGTTCTCCCCGAAGCAGACCACGGTCAGCCAGACCAACGCGGCACTTCTCGCGACCGGTGCGCTGACGGGCGAGGCGTTCATGCAGATGGTTCAGGATGCGGGCCAGTAACCCGTAGCCAGCACCATGGGCCGGGCGCGCCGTCACATCACGCGGCAGCCCGGCCCCTTCTGGTCTTCCCGACACCCCAGAGAAAAGAACTGCATCCATGAAAAGCGTCCTTGGCGACAGGCGGGCGATCCTCGCCCTGCTGGGCCCTGCCCTTCTGGTCTACTCCCTCATCATCCTGATCCCGATCTTCTGGTCGTTGGGCTACACCTTCTTCTCCGGAAGCATTGTCAGCGGCTTCACGCCGAGCGGGTTCGACAACTTCATCACCTTCTTCAAGGACCCGACCGCGTGGACGGCGATCGCCTTCACCGTCAAGTACGCCGTCGTGCTGACCGTCGGCCAGGTCGTCATCGGCTACGCGTTCGCCCTGATGTACCACTTCTACCTCAAACGCGCGTCAGCGATCATCCGCACCCTCGTCTTCTTTCCCGTCGTTCTGCCCACCGTCGCCGTGGCCCTGCTCTTCCAGCAGTTCTTCCAGTCCGCACCCACCACCGGACCGATCAACGGATTCCTGAACTCGTTGGGCATTGCGAGCGTCGACTGGTTCGGGCACGCCGATTCGGCGTTCTGGGTCATCGTCGCCATGGACATCTGGCGATCGATGGGGTTCTACGCCGTTCTCCTCTATGCCGGCATCGTCGACATCCCAGACGACATCGTCGAATCCTCCCGCCTCGACGGCGCCTCCGGCTGGAAACTCCTCCGGCACATCATCCTGCCCCTGTCGCTGCCGGTGCTGCTCTCTTCGGTCATCTTCAGCATCAACGGCACCCTCAAAGTTTTCGACTCCGTGTTGGCGCTGACGAACGGAGGGCCGGGCAGCGGCACGACACCGCTGACCCTGTACATGTACCAGACCTCGTTCACCTACGGGGACTACGGCTACGGCAGCACCATCGCCCTCATGCTCACGATCCTCTGCCTGCTCGTCACCATCTTCATCTTCCGCGCACAACGACGCGACCTCACGAAAGCGTGATCCCCGTGGCCACTGCACTCCTCGACGCTCCCCCGACCACCCAGGCACAACGGCGCAGAAGCTCCCGCACCCTCAAGAGCGTTCTGCTCTCCGTGCCAATGAAGATCCTCATCGCGGTCATCCTGATCATCGAGATCTACCCGCTGTTCTGGATGCTCGTCAGCTCCTTCAAGACGCAGGCCGAGTTCCTCGGCAAACCGTTCTGGTCATTCCCCGCCGACCCCCAGTTCGTCAACTACGTCAACGCGTTCACCGTCGGCGAGATGGGGCACTACATCCTGAACAGCGCGATCGTGGTCTTCCCCTCCCTCGCGCTGATCATCCTCTTCGGAACAGCCGCGGGATTCGCGCTCGAAGTGATGGTGTTCAAGGGCCGCGGATTCATCCTGATGCTGTTCCTGGCGGGCATCCTCATCCCCGGCCAGATGATCCTGCTGCCGCTGTTCACCATCTACTTCCAGACCGGACTCACCGGTTCACTGTGGCCGCTGATCATCACCTACACGGCAACCGGCATGCCGCTGACCGTGTTCTTCATGGCCACCTACTTCCGCTCAATCCCGAAAGAGATCTTCGAAGCATCCACCCTCGACGGGGCGAGTATCTTCCGTTCGTTCTGGTCGGTGGGCTTCCCGATGGTGAGGAACGCCGTCTTCACGGTCGCGCTGGTGCAGTTTTTCTTCCTCTGGAACGACCTGCTGATTGCCCTGACCTTCACGAACAGTCAGAGCCTCCAGACCATTCAGGTCGGCCTTCTCAACTTCACCGGCAACTACGGGCAGGTCTCCTACGGGCCACTGTTCGCGGCCATCTGCGTGAGCGTCTTCGGCACCCTCGTCATCTACCTCTTTCTCAACCAGCGCGTCATGAAGGGCCTCACGGCCGGATCGGTCAAGGGCTGACCATGAGCATCACCGCCACGCAGACCCTGACCACCGACGTCTGGCTCGAGAACCGCCGGGGAACCTCGACCCTCGGAATCGGCGAGAGCCGGCCCAGACTCTCCTGGCTGTCCCCTCTCGAGAACACCCCCGCCGCAGTCGAGATCGAGTTGAGCGACAACGAAGGGCGACGAGACGTCGCCGCCGTCGACCCGCACACCACCCGGCTCATCGACTGGCCCTTCCACCCGCTGCGCTCCCGCGAGCAGGTCCAGATCCGTCTGCACATCACGCAACACGACGGGCGGGAGAGCTGGAGCCAGCCACTGACCATCGAAGCGGGACTGCTGGAGCGTCAGGACTGGTCCGTGCCGTTCATCAGCCCCTCCCCTTCTGCCCCTCAGGGAACCCTTCGACCCGGGTACCTCCTGCGTGCCGAGTTCGACGCAGAAGACCTCGGAATAGACCGGACTCGAATCAGCCAGGCCCGGATCTACTCGACTGCCCACGGCATGTACGAGCTGGAGATGAACGGAAAGCCGGTCAGCGACGAGTTGCTGGCGCCCGGGTGGACGAGCTACACCCACCGCATCCGCTACCAGACCACCGACATCACGAGAAGCCTCCTGCCGGGCAGGAACGCCATCGGCGTGTGGCTGGCAGACGGCTGGTATCGCGGGCGGATCGGGTTCGACGGCGGCGTCTGGGATGCCTACGGTCCAGACGTCTCCGTTCTGCTGCAACTCGAGTTGACACTGGATGATGGCGCCGTCGTCATCGTTCCGCTGGAGAACTCCTGGAGACACAGCGTCTCTCCGATTATCGCTACCGGACTCTACGAAGGCGAGACCTATGACGCCCGGGCTTTCCCGACAGGATGGAGCACACCGCACTTCGACGACTCCGACTGGCACACACCCAGCCGACTGGAGCTCGCTGACCACGCGGCCGTCATCGAAGCACCGACCGGACCACCGGTCAGAGTCACGGAGACACTGCGGCCAACACGTACGGAGGTGTTGCCGAGCGGGCGCATCCGGTTGGACTTCGGCCAGAACATCGCCGGTCGGCTCCGGATCCGGGTCAACGGCCCCGCCGGCCACGAACTCAGACTCCACCATGCCGAAGTCATCGAAGACGGACTCCTCGGCACCCGCCCCCTCCGCACCGCCATCTCGATCGACACCTACACCTGCAGCGGCGGCGATGGAATCGAGGAGTGGAGCCCCCGCTTCACCATCCACGGTTTTCAGTACGCCGAACTGGAGAACTGGCCGGGCTCCGTCGAAGACGTCGACGTGGAGGCGCTCGTCATCCACACCGACATGGAGAGAACCGGGTGGTTCGACAGCTCTCACCCAGGCCTGAACCGACTCCACGAGAACGTCGTCTGGAGCATGCGCGACAACTTCGTCGACCTGCCCACCGACTGCCCCCAACGAGACGAACGAGCGGGCTGGACCGGCGACATCCAGGTCTTCACCCCAACCGCCCTCTACCTTTACGGTGCCCACGGAACCCTCACCGGCTGGCTCCGTGACCTCGCGTTCGAACAACAGGACCAGGGCCACGTACCGAACTTCGTGCCCTGGATCGAGTGCGGGTTTCCGAACTTTCCGACTGCAGCCTGGGGCGACGCCGCCGTCATCGTGCCGTGGGAGCTGTACCGGCACGACGGCGACACCCGCGTGCTCGCCGAGCAGTACCAGAGCATGAAGGACTGGGTCGATCTGGTCTACCGACTCACCGGGGAGACCGGCCTGTGGAACACCGGGTTCCAACTCGGTGACTGGCTCGATCCCGCCGCGCCCCCCGACCACCCCGGCAACTCGCAGACCGACAAGTATCTTGTCGCGACCGCCTATCACGTGAAGACAGCCCGGATCCTTGCTGACGTTGCCCGCATCCTCGGCAACACCGACGACGCGGAGCGCTACACAGAGATCGCAGGCAAGGCGGCCACGGCATTCCGTGAGGAATACCTGTCGGAGACCGGGCGGGTCGTCAGCGACACCGTGGCATCCCTCGCCATCGCACTCGTCTTCAACCTGTTCGCCACCACGGAACAGGCCGCGCACGCCGGTCGACGCCTGGTCGACCTGGTCGCAGCATCCGGATACCACATCACCACCGGATTCGTCGGCACGCCCATCATCTGCGACGCGCTCACCATCGCCGGCAGCGTCGACTCAGCCTACCGACTACTCCTCCAGGACGAACTGCCCTCGTGGCTGTATCCCGTCTCGATGGGGGCCACGACCGTCTGGGAGCGCTGGGACAGCATGCTGCCCGACGGCTCGATCAACCCCGGAGGCATGACCTCCTTCAACCACTACGCCCTCGGCGCCGTGGCCGACTTCATGCACCGCGTCGTCGCCGGACTCAGCACGGAAGGCATCGGCGGCCGGGCGCTCCGGATCGCGCCCCAGCCCGGCGGCGGCCTGACCCGCGCCTCCGCGGAACACCGCGGGCCCCTCGGAACAGCATCGGCCTCATGGACCCGGATCGGCACGACATTCGAGCTCGACGTCGAGGTGCCACCGGGAGCCACCGCGACAGTCATCCTGCCGGGCACCAGCGGCGAGACCATTCCGGTCGGGCCCGGCCGACACCACTTCACCAGCACCTTCACCTCAGCCGAGGACGACCAGAAAGAACCCACACCGTGACCGACTTGCAGACCGTCATCCGCCCCGGCCAGCCCTGGCTCGACACCGCGGGCAACCGCATCCACGCCCACGGCGGCTCCATCATCACCGTCGACGGGACCTTCTACTGGTACGGCGAGAACAAAGAACGATCCACCCCCGGCTCCGACATCTGGCATTGGGGCGTGCGCTGCTACTCCTCGACAGACCTCATCAACTGGGACGACCGCGGACTGATCATCCCGCCCGACGAGACCGACCCTGACTCCCCCACGCACCCGACGCAGTACGTCGACCGACCCCACATCATCTACAACGAAACCACCGGCACGTTCGTCTGCTGGCTCAAGATCATGACCAAAGGGTCGGTGCAGCGCTCGACGGTGCTCACCTCCGACTCCATCCTCGGCCCCTACACGATCGCCCGAACCTGGCTCCGGCCGCTCGGGATGAGCGCCGGCGACTTCGACCTCGTCGTCGACCCGCACGACGGCAAGGGCTACTACTACTTCGAGCGCGTGCACTCGGAGATGATCTGCGCAGACCTGACGGACGACTACACCGATGTCACCGGGTACTACTCCACTCACTTCCCTCAGCCCCAACCCCCCTTCGTCAGGGAGGCGCCGGCCTACTTCACCCGTAACCGTCTTCACTACCTCGCAACTTCAGGAACGACCGGGTACTACCCGAACCCGTCGGAGGTTGCGGTGGCCCGCAGCTACCATGGCCCTTTCGAGGTGCTCGGCGATCTCCACCCCACCGACCGGTCGCGCACGTCGTTCCACTCCCAGATCTCGTCCATCTTCAAACACCCGACGAAGAAGGACCTCTATGTCGCACTCGGTGATCGCTGGCTCTCCACCTACCTCGCCGACGGCGCCCAGGCGCAGGAAGCGTTCATCGAACACTTCGCCCCGGGCCGAGACAGCGACGAACCCATGGAAGAGTTCGCAGAGGTCAACACCTCGATCGCCGACTACGTCTGGCTCCCCATCCGCTTCGACGGGGACAAGCCCTTCATCGACTGGCGCGACGAATGGAGCCCCGAAGAATTCGACTGAACGGACGGCGCAGCTCCACGCCTCAGAACCTGAACCATTCTGAGACGTCTCAACCGAGGCCCCTGGAGTCTCGGTTGCCCATCGCTAGGCGGGCTTTGACAACTGATCCCGGTGAGGGTTGGGCTTTTGCGAGACACGCTGCCGGTCATCCCAACGAGTGATGTCTGCCCGAGCCGGCCTTGGGGATGCCGCTCGCGGTTAGAGTTGCGCGTGTGTTGGTCTGGTTCGAGAAACGCCCGCGCGTCACCGACGCGGGCGTAGCGTTAGCGGCGTTCATCCTCTTTGGTGCGGCGGATTTTGTGCGCGACGGTGCCGCCGGGATGCTGATCGATATCGTGTTTGCGCTCTCGCTCGCTTTCTGGCGGCGGATGCCCAGCCTGGGTCTTGCGATCGCATGGGTGGGTGCGCTGGTGCAGGTCGCGACGGTCGACGGGCTGCTGGTCGGGGACCTCCTCATCCTCGCCGCGGTCTTCGCAACCGGGCTGGCAGTGAGCCGCGTTGTGCGTTGGGCAGGTCTTATATCGAGCCTGATCGGGGGAGGCATCGCCGGCGCCCGCCTGATCCTGTTCGCTCCTCCGACGGGCGACGGCGCCGCCATCCCGACCGACCCGGTTTCGCGGGGAATCTACTTCGTGATCGCGAGCGGGGTGATAGCGGCGGCCCTTACCCTGTTCTGGGCGCTGGGGGTATTGGTGCGAAACCGGCGGGCATCGGCGGTCGCACGGGCCGACCGTGACCGCGACCGCATCCTCGCCGAGGCACGCCTCACCCAGGAACGCGAACGTGCCCTGCTCAGCCGGGAGATGCACGACCTCATCGGCCACGCACTCGCCGTCGTCATCGCCCAATCCGATGGCGCGCGCTACGCGAAAGCCACCAACCCGCAGGCCGAGACGACCGCCCTGGAGACAATCAACCGCACCGCCCGTTCCGCGCTCGAGGACGTGCACGAACTGCTCAGCGTGCTGCGGGAACCCGGAGACGCGTCGACCGCTGGCATTCGCACGGGCGACCTCGACCTGCTCGTCAACAGTGTGAGGCAGGCTGGCCTCGAGGTCACAATCGCTGAGACGGGTACCCGGATGCCGCTGACCGCAGCCCACGATCTAGCGATGTTCCGGGTGCTGCAGGAGTCGCTCACCAACGCCATCAAGCACGGCGGCCGAGGAACAGCAGCAACCGTAAGCGTCGACTGGGGCACGAACGACGTGCGCTTCGGCGTCACGACAGTGGAGACATCCGGCGACGATCTGCAGGCCACCGCCCGGCCCTCGCTGGCCGGCCAGGGACTCATCGGAATGCGAGAACGGATGCGGCTCCTCGACGGAACCGTCGATGCCGGCCCCCGAACCGACGGTCAGCCCGGGTTCCGGGTCGATGCCCGCCTACCTTACCGGGCCACGGGAGTACCGCAGTGACCGCGGCGATTCGGGTGGGACTGGCGGATGATCAGCCCCTGTTCCGCGCCGGGATAGCCATGGTCGTGAATTCCCAACCCGACATCACCGTCGAATGGGAAGCGTCGAACGGTGTCGAAGCCGTCGAGCTCGCCGCATCGACCCCGGTGGACGTCGTGCTGATGGATCTCGAGATGCCCCGAATGGGCGGCATCGAGGCGATCACCCGCGTGCTGGCCTTACCGTCGGATGCCGACGCACCGCCCCGGTTCATCGTGCTGACGACGTTCGATCTCGACGACCGCACCTTCGAGGCCATCAACGCGGGGGCCAGCGGGTTCCTCCTCAAATCCACCGACCCCGAATTCCTGCTGGCGGCCATCCGCACCGTGCATTCCGGCAGCGCCGTGCTCGCGCCGAGCGCCACCGCCAATCTCATCCGGCGGTTCGCCGCACCGCACAGCGCGAACCGTTCTCAAGCGCTCGACTCGCTCACCCCTCGCGAACACGACCTCTTCGACCTCGTTGCAGCGGGGCTGAGCAACGCCGAAATCGCCACCTCGCTTCATCTCAGTGACACGACCGTGAAGACCCACGTCAGCCGCATCCTCACCAAGCTCGGCCTCCGCGACCGCGTGCAGCTGGTGATCTTCGCCTACGAGAACGGGCTCATCGGCACCGATTGAGAGCTGGGCGTCATCACAGCGATGTACGCGGAAGATGGTCACATGTACTGATTCGCCGGGCACCGGCCCTTCCTTAGCGTGGAATGACCCACGAGAAGGAGCTTCCGATGAGCGACGAACCAAGCACCAGAGTTGCCGCGGCAGCGGTCGGCGTCAGCAAGGTCTACGGCAGCGGCGCCTCCGCAACGATGGCGCTCGACGCCATCGACCTCGAGATCAGCAGCGGCAGCCTGACCGCCATCATGGGCCCAGTGGCTCGGGCAAATCGACCCTGATGCACGTGTTCGCCGGACTCGACACGGCGACCAGCGGGCGGGTCAGCATCGGCGACACCGACATCACTCACCTCGAGGACAACGCCCTCACTCTCCTCCGTCGTCGCAGTCTCGGGTTCGTGTTCCAGGCCTTCAACCTCGTGCCCACGCTCTCGGTGTTGGGCAACGTGACGCTGCCGTTCGAGCTCGACGGGCGAAAGCCCAGCGTCGCCGAGTTGGCGTGGGTGCGGCTGCTTCTCAACCGGCTCGGTATCGGAACGCTCGAAGCGCGCCGCCCGCACGAACTCTCTGGTGGGCAGCAGCAGCGTGTCGCGATCGCCCGCGCCCTGGCGATGCGGCCGCAGCTGATCTTCGCCGACGAGCCGACCGGCAACCTCGACTCTCGTTCCAGCCGCGAAGTGCTCGGGCTGCTGGGCGACCTGACCCGCGAGTTTCAGCAGACCGTCGTGCTCGTGACCCACGATCCGGTTGCCGCCTCGCACGCCGACCGGGTGATCTTCATCGCCGACGGACGGGTGGTTCAGGATGTCGCGAAGAGCGACGCCAAGACGCTCTCCGACATCATCCTGAGCCTCGAGGTCGCGGCGTGATCGCCCTCGCCTTCCGAGAGCTCTGGCACGGCGGCCGCCAGCACACGTCGAGCCTGCTCGTCGCGTTCATCACGTCGGTGTTCGCCACGATGATGATCGAAATGGACATCGTGCTGCGCGTTCAGTCCATCGGCGGCCAGTTCATCCAGCACGGTTACGTTGTGGCGCTGCTCGACGTGCTCGACCTGCTGTTCTTCTTCATCGCCGTGTTCGTCGCGTGCATCGTCACCGCGAACACGTTCGGCATCATCATGGCCGGCCGCGCAAAACACATCGCGCTCATGCGGCTGCTCGGCGCGTCAGCGAGCACCCTTCGCGGCGCCATTGCGATCGAAGGCGCTGTCGTCGGACTCGTTGGCGGCGTGCTCGGGCTCATTGTGGGACTGCTCGTTGCGCAGATCACGTACGGCGCCCTCGTCTCGTCGGGCACCTTCGTGAACGTGTCGATCGACACTCTCTCCCCTCTCCTCGTCGCACCGGTTCTGGTCGGCGTGATCAGCACCACGGGAGCAGCCTGGTTCGGATCCCGCAAGATTCTGAACGTCTCCCCCATCGAAGCGACCGGCGCCACACAGGAACCGAAAGCCGTCACCGCCAGCGAGATGCCCCGGCGGCTCCGCACCCTCGTCATCGCTGCCTTCGTCGGCGGAATCGTGCTGCTCATCGCCGGGGTCGCTGTCGGGCTGAAGAGCCCGCTCGGACTGCTCATCGCGGCCCCGGGCGGCGCGCTGAGCTTCGTCGGGTTCGTTCTCGGGTCGTCGTTCTTCATCCCCGCGATGCTCAGAGCTGCCGGCCGGCTCACCGGCCGGTCAACTCCGAGTGTGCTCGCCAGCGCCAACGCGTTGCGCTACCCCGCGCGGTCTTCGCGATCGACGATCGGGCTGGTCATCGGGGTGACGCTCGTGACGATGTTCACTGTCGCCGGGCAGTCGTTCCTCGCCGAGAGCGGCCCCGTCGCAGCTGGAGCAGAAGCAGCCGACGCAGCTGGCGACCAGGCCTTTCTGCAACTGACCATGGGCATCCTCGCCGTGCTCATCGGGTTCTCGCTCGTGATCGCCGCCATCGGGCTCGTCAACTCGCTCTCCCTCAGCGTCATCCAGCGCCGCCGCGAAATCGGGTTGCTCCGCGCCCTCGGGTTCACCAAGAGGCAGGTTCGTACGATGATCCTGGCCGAGAGCATCCAACTCACCATCGTCGGCGGAGCCACCGGCCTCGTACTCGGCGTGTTCTACGGCTGGGCAGGCGTCCTCACCGCGATCGCCAGCGACCACCACATCGGCGGTCTATTTCTGCCCACGATTCCCCCGTGGATCATCATCAGCATCATCGCCGGCGCCATCATCCTCGCCGTCGTCGCCTCCGCCGTTCCCGCCCGTTCCGCGGTACGGGTGTCCCCCGTCAGAGCATTGGCCATCGAATGATCCACATCCACACCGCCAGCCTCCTCGACCCCACACCGCTTCTCGAAGGAGTCGGGCCATGGGCATTGGTCGTTGTCATGGCCATCGTCTTCATCGAGACCGGGCTGCTGTTTCCGTTCCTGCCGGGCGACACCCTCGTCTTCACCGCCGCCCTCCTCGCCGGGCCACTCGGACTGCCACTGCCACTGCTCGTCGTTGGCGTCGCGGCCGCCGCGATCCTCGGCGACCAGACGGGGTATCACATCGGCAAACCGTTCGGGCCGCGCCTCTTCAAGCCCGACGCGCGGATCTTCAAGACGAAGTACCGCGACCAAGCCGACGAGTTCTTCACCCGCTACGGCGGCCGCGCCCTCGTACTCGCGCGGTTCGTCCCGCTGGTGCGCACGTTCGTGCCGCCGATCGTCGGGATGTCGAAGATGCCGTTCCGATCGTTCCTCCTCTGGAACGGCATCGGCGGCATCGCCTGGGCGCTCATCCTCACCCTCGCCGGCTACTTCCTCGGCGGCATCCCGTTCGTCAGGGACAACATCGAAGTGATCGCCGTCCTCATTGTCATCGTCTCTGTGCTGCCGATCGTGATCGACATCCTCCGCCGACGCCGACAGTCCTGACGGATGCCCATGAATGTTCTTGGCGGATTGGTGCCGACCCTCGTAGCGGTGCTCCTGCTTGCCGCGATCGCGCTCATCGGGCTCACGGCGGCGCACGTGCCGCAAGCCACAGCACCGCTCTGGGCGATCCTCCGGGGTGCTACGCAACTCGCCGCCCTCAGCCTGGTGCTCGCCGGAATCCTGGGCAACCCGCTGCTCGTCACCGTAGGACTGATCGTCATGTTCGCTGCGGCCGTCCACACGGTCGCACGGCGCATCCACGCCAACCGGCAGCAGACCGCGGCCGTCGGCGCCGCGATGCTCGCCGGGAACGTCGCCGTGCTCGTCATCGTCTTCACCACGGGGGCGATCGAGTTCTCACCGCGCTACGCCCTCGCGATCGGCGGCATCGTCATCGGCAACACCATGAGCATCGCGACCCTGACGGGGCGGACCTTCCACACGTCGGTTCGGGACCACTGGGGCGAGGTCGAAGGATGGCTCGCCCTCGGCGCCACACCACTGGAGTCGACCCGTCTGCTCGCCCGCACCGCCATCCACTCAGCCCTCGTGCCCTCGATAGACCAGACCAAGACAACCGGCGTCGTCGTGCTCCCCGGAGCATTCGTCGGTGCGATCTTCGGAGGTGCCTCACCCCTCGAAGCAGGCCGATTCCAGATCGTCGTGCTCGCCAGCATCCTGGCGGCTGGCACCATCACCGCCACCCTGCTCCTGCGCCTCATCGGCGCCGTCTCCCAGAAACCCGCACCCGAGATCTTCAGCCCACGGAAAGCCCGCACCACATGACAAAGCTCAGGGCGTTCCTTGCCCGTCTCAGCCCCACCGCGACACTCATCGTCATTCTGGCCGTCGGCCTGCTGATCGCGTTCCTCCTCAGCGTCGCCGTCGCTCAGATCTACGACTCGATCACCGACGTCGACGGCGTCTCAGGTCTTGACCAGCCCATTCTCAACTGGATGCTCGCCCACCGCTCCCCCGCCCTCAACAGCACCGTCACGGCGTACACGAACGTGGCCGGCCCAATCGGCATGCCCATCATCGCCGTGCTGGCTCTTGTGACCCTCGGCGTCCGGTGGCGGTCGTGGACCCCGGTCATCATGATCATCGCGGCAGGCGGCGGATCGCTCCTGCTGACCATCTCAGGCAAAGACCTCATCGGCCGGGTACGCCCACCACTGAACGACGCCGTTCCGCCCTACGAGTACTCGCCATCGTTCCCCAGCGGGCACACCCTGAACGCCGTCGTCGTCGCCGGCACCATCGCCTACCTCCTCGCGCTGCACCAGAGCTCGCGCATCGCCCGCGCACTGACCATCGGCATCGCAACAGTCTTCGCCGCCACCATCGGTCTCAGCCGCGTCTTTCTCGGGCACCACTGGTTCACGGACGTGCTCGCCGGGTTCATCCTCGGACTCGCGTGGCTCGCGATCATCATCACCGCCCACCGCCTCATGCACATCATCCACGCCAGGCGACACGCCCTCAGACACCCCGCCGACCCGAACCCAGAATCGAGCACCCCGTGAACTTCCTGCACGCGATCATCCTCGGCATAGTAGAAGGACTCACCGAGTTCCTCCCCGTCTCGAGCACCGGCCACCTCACCCTCGTCGAAAAACTCCTGGGGCTGTCGATCGACGATCCCGGAGTCACCGCTTTCACCGCGATCATCCAATTCGGTGCCATCATCGCCGTCATCATCTACTTCCACTCCGACATAGCCCGCCTGGTCGCCGCATGGTGGCGAGGCCTCTTCAACGCGGAGGCCCGCCGAAACCGCGACTACCGGTTCGCGTGGTACGTCATCGCCGGGTCCATCCCCATCGGCATCGTCGGATTCGCCGCGAAAGATGTCGTCTCGGGTGCCCTTCGGAACCTCTGGGTCGTCGTCGCCGGACTCATCCTCTGGAGCGTCGTCATGTTCATCGCTGAACGCGTCGGCCGCAGAACCCGGCTCGAAGAGAGCCTGACCCTGAAAGACGCACTCATCATCGGGCTGTTTCAGTGCATCGCACTGGTGCCCGGGGTCTCACGCTCGGGAGCGACCATCAGTGCAGGCCTTCTCCGGAACCTCGACCGCGTCGCTTCGACCAGGCTCTCGTTCTTTCTCGCCATACCCGCCCTGATTGGCGCCGGCGCCTACGAGAGTGTCAGCCAGGCATCCGCGGTGAACGCCACCGTCGGCTGGGGAGCTGTCGCAATCGGCACCATCGTCAGCTTCATCGTCGCCTACGCCTCCATCGCGTGGCTGCTCCGGCTCGTGGCACGGCATCCGATTACCGTGTTCATCTGGTACCGGATCGCCCTCGGACTCATCGTCGCAGCATTCCTTGCCACCGGCGTGATCACCGCCACCTGACCCTCGCCTCCGCATCACGACGGGCTTCAGGTCGGCCATCGTTTCCTGAATCTTCGACTCAGGAACCGTCTCTTGCGCGGAATACGGCGACGAGGGCGTTCGCGTGACCGTGACCCATCCCGAACTTCTCCTTCAGCAACGCAACCTGCTCCATGTGTTTCTGGCCGGCAACCGCCTGAAGCTCTTGCATCCAATACTCGATCGGCTGCCCGTACTTCTTCTCGATGGAGGGAAAGTACGTCGCTGGACCCGACACCGTGTTCTCTGACATGAAACGAGTGTGCCAGAACTGCAGCCCGCCTCAGCTCGTGGGCGCCGTGTTCAGTGCAGCCGCCGCGCGGACCACGGCCTGCAGCGCATCCGCATCAACGGTGTCGCCCTCACGGATGTCGACAGCCCGCCGCACGCCGGCGCCGACCGCGAGCAGCCCGGCGAGGTCGGGCAACAACGAGCCCTTCGGAAAGGTGAGTTTGACCTTGTCTTTGTAGGTCTCACCGGTGCAGATGAGCCCGCCCTGGCTCCAGACGGCAACTCCGAGCGGGTTCGTGGGCTTCTTCCACTTTGCCCCTTCGACGACGTCGGGCAGCGCCTCACAAATCAGGCTGCGGATGCGCGACAGCGCATCGCCCCGCCAGTCCGGAAAAGCGGCGATGATCTGGTCTACCTCGGTCGATGTCATGTGCTGGCCTTCTGATCGAGCGGCGCGGACTGCCCGCATACGTCATGGTAATAACGTGCGGCGAGATGCGGTTCCGTCCGACTCCTGAAACGTGCCGCGCCATGGTTCTACCGACCGCGATCGGATGACGCGCCAGGCATACGCAACGGTCGGATGGCGAGTCGATTGGCGGCCCTTAGGCAAGGCTCCCCACGCTGGCAACGCGAAGTGCATCGAGCCTATGGTGATCGCATGACCCTCCCCACCGCGGATTCGGCGTTCGCGAACCAGCCCGACGAGCCCCACACCGGAAGCCTCGCAGGCCGCCTGAACTGGCTGCGCGCCGGCGTCCTCGGCGCGAACGACGGCATCGTCTCCGTCGCCGCCATCGTCGTCGGGGTCGCAGGCGCCAGCTACTCCCCTCCCGCCATCCTTGCAGCAGGCACTGCCGCACTCATCGGCGGTGCCATCTCGATGGCCCTCGGTGAGTACGTCTCCGTTAGCAGCCAACGCGACAGCCAACGCGCCCTCATCGAGAAGGAACGCACCGAGCTGAACACCGACCCGGCCGGAGAACTCGCCGAGCTCGCTGGGCTCTATCAGGCCCGCGGACTCAGCGCAGAGACCGCCCTGCAGGTCGCCACCGAACTCACCGACCACGACGCGCTGCGCGCGCACCTCTCCATGGAACTCAACATCGACGAAGCCGATGTCGTGAGCCCGTGGCACGCCGCCGGCGCCTCAGCCCTGGCCTTTCTCGTCGGAGGCATCCTCCCGCTCCTCGCAATTCTCCTGACGCCCGAAGCAGTTCGCGTCCCCCTCACGTTCGCTGTTGTGCTCATCGCCCTCGCCATCACCGGCGTCATCGGTGCGAGACTCGGCGGCAGCCCCGTCGCACGCGCAACCATCCGGGTGGTCATCGGCGGCGCACTCGCACTCGCCGCGACCTTTATCGTCGGCACCCTCCTCGGGACAAGCGGAATCGTCTAACCGTCTCCCCCAGCCCGTTAGTCGGTCAAAACATACTTCGCGCATAACCACACGATTCACCGCCGCTGACAACACCCGCGGCTACAGTGCGTGTCTCAGAAAGCTAAAGGTTTCTGAGACACCCGCTCCCCCAAGGAGTAGTCTGCATAATCCACGAGATGCCGCGGCTGGCGACTGTCTCGAAAACTCATCTTGCTCTCGGGCATTTCTCATGACGACTTTTGAGACTTCCTGAGACATTCCGGCGACAAGGCACTCTGCGCGAAGGCGACGCAGCGCCGGGGGTCGGGCACCCGAGTGCGGCGGAGGCGCCAGTCCGACCAGCGCAGACACGAGGGGGGGGCGCACAGACCACCGGCCGGTGCGCCCCCTCGCGTCTCGGGCTAGTTGGCGGGCGGCGTGTAGAACTGCAGGTCGTTGCCCTCGGAGTCCTTGAACGGGATGATCCGGCCCCACTCGTGGTCACTGATCTCGCCGGTGAACGACACGCCCTTGCCCTTGAGTTCCTCGACCTCGGCCTCGAGGTCGCCGTCGGGCTGGAAGCTGATCACCGCACCACCCTCAGAGCGGGTGGTCGCCTTCTCCCTCGCGTTCAGGCCGATCGTCACACCGTTCGCGTCGACCTCCGCCCAATCCGGGCCCTGCTCGTCGACGTCGAATCCGAGCGCGTCCCGGTAGAACGCGACCGCGCGTGCCATGTCCTCGACGGGAACCCATACTGCTGCGACACCTGTAGCCATCACATACCTCTTCAGTTTCGGTCGCCCTGAAGCAGACGACGCTCTCGACGCTACCCGCGACATCCGAACGGCTGAGGGCCTTGCGCGAGACGGTCCGATGCTCTCTCGCAAGCGAACTTCGCGCTTCAGAGGCGGTAGAAGTCGCCGACCATCGCGAGGATGCAGAGCGCGGGAGCTGCGACGAACACCAGCAGGCCGACCCGCAACAACCAGGAGATGCGCGCGCAGGTGCGGCGAGCATCCACTCCCCCGGGCGCCGCAGCGGCGGCGAAGACCGCGACCGCTACGCAGCCGAGCACGCTACCGGCCCAGAAGACGCGCTCCCAGCGGTCGACGAGAACGCCGGCGAACCAACCGGAGACGATGACGGCGCCGCAGATGATCGCCATGGTGAGCGCTGCGACGATGAGCATCAGAGCGGCCTGCCGCTCGAGCTCGGCTCGGCACCTCGGTGCAGCGCGCCGTCAGCCGACGCTGAGGCAGCCGACTCTGAGCCGGTGGGCTCTACGGCAGCCGGCTCGGGGGCCGGGGGGCGTCAGAGGTTCGGCAGCTTGGCGAGGGCGTCGTCGGCGGCCGACTCGGTGAGGCCGAGCCTGTCGATGAGGAGGGCGCGAGCCGGCGCCTGGTCGCCGCGGCGGAGGGCCTGGTAGGCCGCATCCGCCTCCGGGCCGACGTCGGGGCCGGGGCGCTTTGTCACGCCGAGGCGGTCGGCGAGCTCGCCGGCGGTATCGGCGCCGTAGGCCTCACGGATCGCCGAGGGCAGACGGTAGGCGGTGTAGGGGCCGAGATCCATGGGGGTGTCCTTTCGAGACGAGCGAGACGAGCACGCGCAGCACGCGCGGCACGCGAGACGCGAGACGCGAAGCGCGTGACGCGAAGCGCGCGACGCGACACGCGACCGTGCGTGCCGCAGTCCCCCCATCCTCACCGCGAGCGCACGGCGCCGACAGGGGTTGCAGGATGCCCGGGGTTCTGTCAGGCGGGCGACTGGATGGCGAGCAGCGTCTTCGTGTCGAGCCCGTACACGCTGTCGATGGCCTCGTCGAGCGCGGCCACGGTGGCGAAGCCGCTGCGTGCGGCGATCTGCTCGGCCGAGCACGCACTGTCGGGGTGCAGCAGCGTCATGGCGGCGACGAGCTTGCGCTCCAGCAGCACGTCGCTCGGGCGCCTGCCGCCGAACTGCCGGTCGAAGAGATGTTCGAGGTCGCGGGTGGTGATGTGGAGGTGCCGGGCGATCGCCTTCACATCGAAGGCCGGTTCTCTGTAGCGCTCGTCGATGACGGTGAGCACCTCGGTGACGGCCGGGTCGTTGGGGCGGGTGTGCCAGTCCTGGTCGGCGCCGAGCAGGGAGGCGATCAGCTTGGCGATGATCGCCCCGGCGGGCGGGGTCTTGATGGGATGCTGCTGGGCCGTGGCGACCAGGGCGAGCAGGAACTCGAGCGCGGGATGCGTGTCGATGACGGCGGCCGCGATGGCCGTGGTCTGTTCGGGGATCAGCCCCGAGAGCACGAACGCATCGGGCCCCCGCAGACTGACCGCGAGGATGCGGGTGGGAACGGTGCAGTAGAAGGCGGGGAGCTCGTTCGTGGGCAGAACGACGCCAGAGCCGGCCACGAAGACGAACGACGACCCTCTGAGGGAGACGTGCGCGGTTCCTTCGCAGATGAACACGACGTTCACCGCCTGCTCCGTGGGGTAGCGCGGCGGGCCCTGGGGGTGCCGGTCGTCACCGAAGGCCTCCAGCCGGAAGTCGCCGACCAGGATGTCGCCGAACTGCCACTGCGTGCCCGTCGCGTGGAAGACATCCTGAGCCACCGCCTGGGGCGGGAGGAGCTCGACCTCCCGCGTGGCGCGGCCCACCACGTCGATGGTGGCATGCGTACTGAAATTCACCCGCAGTTTCCTTCTCTTCGATACGTTCGTGAACGCCCGACCCGACTGCGAACCGGGTCGAGCGATGATTCAGCCGACGCGGCCGACCGTGACCCTGATGGCCGTGGGCGCAGTCTGCCCGGCGTCGGTGAAGTGGCTGCGGAGTGCGTCGTGGGCACGCCGGCAGACCACCGTCGAGGGTTCCTCGCCGGAGACCCCGATACAGGCCATGATGGCGAGAGTACCCGTTTGGTGAGCCGGGTCGGGAGGTCGTCGTCTGTGTCGTCGTTCATCGGGCCACCAGGTTTCCGTCGTCGTCGAGGTCGGCGTCGGTGACGTCTCTGTCGACCGCGTCGACGAAGGTCGAGACGACGACGCTCACCTGCACGGGGGCTCCGAGCATCTCGAGGTCACCGTCGAGGTGGGTGCGTTCGACGAGCAGCCCGTCGGTCTCGTCTCCGACGTCGCGCACGAGGGCGCGCACGGCCCCTTCCGAGAACCCCAGGTCGGCGCCGGCGACATCGTGGGCGAGCGCGTGCTGCGCGGCGGCCGGATTCTCGAGGTCGGGCAGGTCTTGCCACGCCGTCACGAACGTCTCCTGAACGACGTCGTCGGCGTCGGAGGGGGTGACAATGCGGGCCGCGTACGCCCGCATGAGGGAACCGTAGCGCTTCATGAGGATCTCGAACGCCCGAATGTCGCCGTCGGCGGCACGGCTCGCGACGGTGCGGTCGTCTGCATCGCTCAGCGACTCCCGTCCGGGCAGTGACACCATCACAGAATCTTTCCCGAACATCGTGATCGGCCCACGTCGGAGCGGGCGCGGCTGCCCGAGACGGAGCATATCCCGCACGGCATCGTGCCGGTAGGGGCCGGGCGGGCTTCGCCGATTGTGCAAGGGCCCGGATGCCGCGTCCCTCGCCGTGGGCTTTCTCTGCGCGGGAGTGCTGATCATCGTCGGCGGCGCGGGGATCTCGACCGCGCTGGTGCTCGCCAGGATCATCCGGGGCCAACGGCCGGTGTATCGCGCCTACCGCCAGTACCTGGGGCGATCGATTCTGCTCGGTCTCGAGTTTCTGGTGGCGGCCGACATCATCCGCACGGTGGCGGTGACGCCCACGCTCGACAGCGTGGCGGTGCTGGCGGCGATCATTGTGATCCGCACCTTCTTGAGCTTCTCGCTCGAACTCGAGATCACGGGGCGGTGGCCGTGGCAGACGAAGAAGGCGGCGTCGGCGGAGGCGGACCCCGCCCTCGGCTCGGGCAACGCGGCGGCCTGACCGCCGGCAGCGCGGTGGCACCGGCGGTTCGTGCCGTGCGGGGGGTGCGTGCTCGATAGGCTCGCGAAATGTTCGCCACACGATTGCGGTCGCTCCGTCGGTTCTGGCCCGGCGTGGTCGCCGTGCTCGTGGCTTCGATCGTCTACGCCGGCGTCGTGATGCTGTACACGGGAGGGCTGCGACAGTCGGCGCCCGAATGCCAGCAGGTCATCGCCGGCGCCGACGACGTGGCGGGTGCCGTCAGCGCGGCGGACGCCGACCGTGTGGACACCGCCCGGGTCGACCTCTTTCCCGCAGCCGTGAACGCCGCCGGCCAACGGCTCGACTTTCAGCTCACACTCGACCCGCCCGACAGTCTGATCGCACCCGACGGCTTCACCGCCAAGCAGGCCATCAGCCTGCTCACCTTCCCCGTCGACGGGTCGCGCGTTCTGACCTTCCCGGCCGGTGAGGCTCTCGGCAGCTCGGCACAGTCGGACTATGCGGCCGGCGTTGTGGAGGAGTGGCCGTTCGACAGCTATACCGCCGAGCTCACGACGTTCGCCTTCACCGGGGAGGGCGATTCGCGCGTCGCCATTCCGACGACGGTGTGCCTCGACGACACGGTTCCGGGCTGGCAGATGCACACCAGTCTCAAGACGGATAGCAAGAACACCGTCACGACCGCCAATGGTGTCGTCGAACTGCCCACCGTGAAGATCATCGCCACGCGGTCGGCGAGCACGGTGGCGTTCGGCATCGTGCTGCTCGGGCTGATGGCGGTCATCCCGGTGCTCGTGCTCTTCGTGGCCATCAGCGCCTACGTCGGTCGGCGAAAGGTCGAGGCCACGCTGACGAGCTGGATCGGCGCCATGCTCTTCGCGGTCATTCCGCTTCGCAACTTTCTGCCCGGTTCGCCGCCGGTCGGCTCGTGGATCGACTACCTCGTGGTGCTGTGGGTGATCGTCGGGCTCGTCGCCGGGCTCACCATCTACGTGCTCGCGTGGAACCGGTGGGGCACCCGAGCGGCCCGGCGATCATCCGGAACCGGCAACGGCACGACCGGAACCGGGAACGGCACCACCGGCACCACCGGCACCGATCCGAGCACCGATTTGGGCCCCGAGAGGTAGCTTGTCAAGTCCTGTCAGCCGACCGGCGCCCGCGGCAAAATACCGCGCATGAGATACCTCCACTACGCCGGCGGGCACATGCTGCTCGCCGATATGACCTGCAAGGCCGTACTCCGCTATTCCCGGGCGCTGGCGATGGCGGGGCAGTCCGATGTCATCACTGTGCCGGTCATCACCGACGGCGGCAGCCAGGCGTCGGCACATCTGCTCATCGGACCAGCCTCCGAATTCTTCTCCACGCCCGTGGAGCACGCGAGCGACGAGCCCTTCGACAAAGAGGTGATCGAGCATCTCGAACGGGAGACCCGACGACTGCAGCCCTCCCGGCCCGTCTGGGGCGAAGAGATGCTCGACATCCCCGACATCAACTTCGACTACGACCTCGAGGTCGAGAGGTGATGTGCGGCCGGTTCGGGATGCACGGCTAACCCAGAAGACGGGAGCGCTGCAGGCGGTGCAGGGGGTCGACCGCTTGCGCCGCCGCGATGGCTCGTTCGAGGTGCGCCGGGGGGAGCGCGTTCGGCACACCCGCCGCGCCCTCGATCCATGAGCCGGGCGTGGTGCCGGCGTCGACGGCGCTCCAGACCGAACGCAGTCTCGCGAACGTGGCATCGATGCGTTCCCGCGGGAAGAGATCGAGCGACCCGACGGCGTGGAAGATGAAGTCGCCGGGCGGGTCGACGACGGCGCCGCCGCGGCGGGAGAGCGGGGCGCCGGCGAGGTGCCGCACTTCGACCATCACCACGGCCGCGTCGTCGGCGAGGGCTTCGGAGAAGAGCGCCTCGGCGATGCCGGGGGTCGAGGCGCCCAGCCAGCGGGCGTCGCCGATCGCCGGGGTGGCGACCGGCGGGTCGAGATGGATGCGGGCGAGCCCGGCAGCATCGGTCGGGCCCCACGTGTTCAGCAGAGGCTGGGCCACGGCGCTGAGGGCGTCGAGCAG
This sequence comes from Subtercola sp. Z020, assembly GCF_002931235.1. Taxonomy (GTDB): domain Bacteria; phylum Actinomycetota; class Actinomycetes; order Actinomycetales; family Microbacteriaceae; genus Subtercola. The sequence continues at coordinate 41,528 of NZ_PSTT01000100.1, forward strand.
GGGGCGCGCCCCCTCGGGGCCATCGGGGTCCGCGATCGCCAGGTGCAGGGCGGGCCGGCCGCGGAGCTCTGCGGGGAATGTCGGCAGCGGCGGTACGTGCAGCACCGACAGGCTCGACGAGACGCTCGCGCCGAGCTCGGGCAGGGCGGCGGCCCACGCCTCGACGAGCTCGGGCAGGGCATCGACCGGCCAGAGTAGGGCACCGGCGTGCAGGTTCGGGGCCGGCACCAGATCGAATTCGAGGGTATGGGCGATACCGACTCCCCCGGCACCCCGGAAGGCCCAGATCGCCTCGCGGTCGAGCTCCTCGTCGGCGTCGTCTCGGGCGGTTCGCTGCTGCCCGCTGCCGTCGACGTAGTGCACCGCGCGCAGGGAACTGCTGGCGAGGCCGTTGCGGCGGGTCATCCACCCGATTCCGCCACCGAAGGTGTACCCCGAGACGGCGACGGAGGGCGAGGAACCCGCGAGGCCGAGCAGGCCGTGCTTCTCGGCGGCAGCGTTGACGTCAGACCAGGTGACGCCGGCTCCCACGACGGCGACCCGGGCATCCGGATCGATCGACACCTTCGTGAGAGCCGAGGTGTCGAAGATGACCGTTCCCTCGTCGACCGGCGCGCCCGCCCCGTGGCCGGAGGCCTGGGGAACGACCCGCAGGCGGCGACCCGTCGAGTGCTCGAGTTCGGCGACCGCTTCGAGGGCGACGGTGAGGTCTGCTGCGCTCGTGATGACCGCCACGCGAGCGGGATGCTGCGTCACCGACGAGGTGTGCGGGCGGGTGGCGGCCGGGTAGGCGGGGTCGGTCTCGTCGACGAGCACGGTGGATGCGGCGGGGGCGGTCACGACCGGGCCGCTCCGCCGCCGCCGAGCTGGGGCAGCACGCCGACCTGCTGGAAGACCTCCATCAGGTTCAGTTCGTCCCAGTGCTCGGCGAGAAGGCCGTCTTCGATGCGCCAGATGTCGATGCTGCGCATCTCGACTGCTGCGCCGGTCGCCGGGATGCCCATCAGCTCGCCCGTGTGCGTGCCCCGGTAGATGAAGCGGCCGACGACCCGGTCGCCGGCGACGATGACGTCTTCCATCGTCACGGCCACGTCGGGCAGGCCGGCGAAGAACATCGCCCAGAACTCGCGGTTGGCCTCCGGCCCGTCGGCGACGACGACGTTGTGGTTGATGTACTGCGGGGCGATGAACGCGTCGACGAGGTCGGCGTCGTGCGTGTTCAGCATCGTCAGGTAGGTGTCGACCAGCTCGCGGGCTTCCATGGTGCTCTCCTCCGGTTGGGCTAGCGTTGCTAACCATTAGCGATGCTAGCGCTAGGGGGCGAGGCGTGTCAATATCAGCGCTAGCGTTTCGAGCGCCGCTACACTGAGGCATGACCATCCAGGACCGACGGAACCGCGACCGGCTGTCGCAGCGTCAGCTCATCACGTCCACCGCGCGCGCTCTCGCCGGGCGGGAAGGCTGGGATGCCGTCACGACGCGTCGCCTGGCGGCCGAGATCGAGTACAGCCAGCCGGTCATCTACAAGCACTTCTCGTCGCTCGACGACATCGCCGACGCTGTCGCTCTCGACGGTTTCGGCGAGCTCGCCGCCGCCCTGGCCGAGGCCCGCCGGGCTGCAGCGCCGGGCGACGACGTACGGGCGGTCGCGCACCGCTACGCCGCCTTCGCGAGCGACGCGCCCGCGGTCTACGACGCGATGTTCTCCCGCTCGACGCGCCTGCGTTTCGGGCCCGGCTCCCCCACAACACCCTCTGCCGCGTTCGCCGAGCTGCGTGCTGCGGTCGCCCCCCACGCCGGCGAGGCTGACGCCGAGACGCTCACCGAGGTGTTGTGGGCCGGTCTGCACGGCCTCGTCGTGCTGCTGCGGAGCGGCCGGCTGCGGCCCGGCCACGACACCGCCCGCATCGACCTGCTGGTGGGCCGGCTGCTGCCGTGACGCCCGGGCGTGACGCGCGCCCCTGACGCCCTCGCCCTCACGCCCCTGCGATCAGCCCCGGATCCACGCTCGCGCGAGAACGGGATCGGGTTGCGGCGCAGCGGCCAGGAGCTCACGGGTGTACTCGGAACCCGGGGCCGCGAACAGCTGCGCCTTCGGGGCGTGCTCGACGACACTGCCCGACCGCATGACGTAGACGTCGCCGGCGACCTTCTTCACGACGGGCAGGTCGTGGGTGATGAAGAGGTACCCGATGTTCCGTTCCCGCCGCAGCCGGTTCAGCAAGTTCAGGATGCCGGCCTTGACCGAGACATCGAGGGCGGAGACAGCCTCATCGGCGATGATGATCGAGGGATTGAGGATGACGGCGCGCGCGATGAGCACCCGCTGGCGCTGGCCTCCGCTCAACTGGTGCGGCAACCGGTTGGCGTACATCTCGGTCGGTTGCAGGTCGACGATCGCGAGCGCCTCCCGCACCTTCTCCTCGACCGCAGCCCTGCCGGTCGCTGCGCCGTGCAGCCGGATCACTTCGGCGAGGATGTCGCGCACCGACTTGCGGGGGTTGAGCGCCGCCGACGGATCCTGCAGCACGCACTGCACCGACGAGCGGAACGCCATCTTCTGCGCTCTGCTCATGGAACCCAGCGGAACACCGTCGAACGCGACCTCTCCCTCGTCGGGAGCGATCAGGCCGAGCAACATGCGGGCCACCGTGCTCTTGCCACTGCCGCTCTCGCCGACCACCGCGGTGAAGTCCCCGGGCGCGACCGCGAGCGTCACGTCGTTCACCGCCTTCGCTCCCGCCGTTCGGCCGCGACCGAACGTCTTCGAGACATGTGAGGCTGTCAGTATCATCGTCACTCCTCAGCGGCGGCTTGCGTAGTCGCCGACGTACAGGTCGGGGGTGCTGTCAGAGAGGCTGGTCACACAGCGCAGAAGCTCCTTGGTGTAGGCGTGCTGCGGTTCGTAGAAGATCTGGTCTGTGTTGCCCGACTCGACGATCTCGCCGCGGTACATCACGTAGACACGGTCGCAGAGACCCGCGACGACGGCCAGGTCGTGAGTGATCAGGAGAAGCGCCGTGTCGAGTTGCGAGACACTCTCGTCGAGGGATTTCAGTACCCGTCGCTGCACCGTCGCATCCAGAGCCGTCGTCGGCTCGTCGGCGATGATGATCTCGGGAGCCTTCGCGAGGGCGATGGCGATCAGAATGCGCTGCCGCATGCCCCCGCTCAGTTCGAAGGGGTAGCGGTCGGCGACCGTCGCCGGGTCCGAGAGGCCGGCGAGGGTCATGAAACGGTGCGTCTCCGCCCACGAGCGGTCGGTCGAGCGGCCCTTCAGCAGCGCTTCCCTCACCTGGCGCCCCACCTTCATGGTGGGGTTCAGGAAGCTCGACGGGTCTTGGAAGATCATCGCGATCCGCTTCGAGCGGATGTCGTCCCAGACGGATCGGGATGCGCCGACGAGCTCGGTGTCCCGAAAGCGGATCGAGCCGCCCACGCGCACGAGGGGCGACTCCGGCAGCAGGCCGGACATCGCCCGCACCGACACGGACTTTCCCGACCCCGACTCGCCGACGATGCCGACTCTCTCGCCGGCCATCACCGTCAGGTCGACGCGCCGAACGGCGTCGACGGACTGTTTGCGGCCCGTCGGCAGCGTCACGCTCAAACCGTGCACCGAGAGCAGTGGCGTTTCACTCATCGCAGATCACCTTCGTTCTGATCGATCCGGCTCGGTCGGCCGGGTGGCTCACTTGACCCTGCCGAGAGTCGGGTTGAGGCTGTCGTTCAGGGCATCGCCGAGCATGTTCGCTGACAGAACGACGATGAAGATCGCGATGCCCGGCAGGAGGGTGAGCCACCAGGCCGTCTGCATGTAGCTCTGCGCGTCGAAGAGCAGGGCTCCCCAGCTGGGCCGGTTCGCATCCCCCAGCCCGAGGAAGGCGAGTGACGATTCAGCGAGAATCGCGCGACCGACGGTGAGGGTGGTCGCGACCAGCACGGGCGGGAAGGCGTTCGGGAGCACATCCGACCAGAAGATACGGAAGGAGGAGAACCCGGCCGCGCGCGACGACTCCACATAGCCCAGTTCCCGGATGCGCATGCACTCTGCACGCACGATGCGGGCCACGCCCGGCCACATGGTGATTCCGAGGATCAGAATGATCAGCGGCAGACTGGCCCCGATGATGGCGACGGCGACCAGCGCCAGGATGATGCTCGGGATGACCTGGAAGAATTCTGACACCCGCCGCAGCACCGCGTCGGCGACACCGCCGTAGAAGCCGGCGAGACCGCCCACGAGAAGGGCGACGGTGAGGCAGATCACCGCGACAGAGACGCCTACCAGAAGGGAGCCCTGGCCGCCGACCATCAGCCGGGCCAGCAGGTCCCGCCCGAGCGAATCGGTGCCGGCCAGGTTGGTGGAGTTCGGTGCCGCCAGCACGGGGAAGTCGGTCGCCGACGGGTTCAGGCTGAAGAAGGGGCCGACGAAACAGAAGATCACGATCGCTGCGAGTACGACGAGGTACAGCACCGTCGTCGGGCGGCGGAAGAACTCGCCGGCCGCACTGTGCCTGCGGTAGAGCTGCGGGTCGGTGGGCCGTTGGTCTGCCAGAGCAGGCCCCACAGGCAGTTCGACGGCAGCCACATTCACGGGGTCGCTCATACGTTCACTCCTCGCGACATTCGGGACCGGGCGCGGATGCGCGGGTCGACAAGACCGTAGACGAGGTCGGTGAGGATGTTGACGATGACGACCGTGATCGCGACGACCAGCAGGATGCCCATCACCACCATGTTCTCCCCCGTCTGGATCGAGGTGTACAACAGCATTCCCATCCCCGGCCAGCCGAACACCTTCTCGACTGTCACCGCGCCTGCGAGGGTGAAACCGAGGCTGTAGCCGATGACTGAGACCATCGGCAGCATGGAGTTCAACAGCCCGTGACGACGGAGGATCTCGAAGCTCGAGAGCCCCTTCGACCTCGCCGTGTCGATGTAGTCCTCCCCGAGAACGCCGATCATGGTCGACCGCATGATGCGCGCCTTGAACGCGAGCTCGGGAATGGCGAGCGCGATGAGCGGAAGGATCAGGTGCGGCACAGACAGCCCCTTCGACCCGTACGACGCCATGCCCTGCGCGGGGAGCCAGCCCAGGCTGACGGCGAACAGCATGATGAGGAGCAGGGCCAGCCAGAAACTCGGAATGGAGAAGCCGGCCACCGCGGCGAAGGAGATCGCCCCGTCTTTCACCTTCGACCGGGTTCGGGCCGCCGCTGTGCCGAGCAGTATTCCGCCGATCGAGGAGATGACCAGGCTCGGCAGAGTCAGCACGAGCGTGTTGCCGAGTCTCTGCAGAATCAGTTCGGTCACGGGCTCGCGATTGGCGAACGAGTACCCGAGATTGCCGGTGGCGACGTTGGCGACGTACGAGACGAATCGCTCGAAGAGCGGGCGGTCGAGCCCGTACGTCGCCGTCATCTGCCGGCGGAACTCCTCGGTCACCGGCACCTGGCCGACGAGCGACTGGATGGGATCGCCGGGCGCGATCTCCAGGAGAAGGAACATCACCAGGATGACCACGAATATGAGCAGTACCGACGATCCGATCAATCGCCCGTAGTACCTGAGCCAGTGCACATTCACTGCGTCATCCTCTTCTGTTCACCCGATCCGTCACTCGACTGCTCGGCGCATCACTTGGCGCGGAGCGCGCCCCAGGTCCAGACATCCGTGCTGTTGAACTGGTCGATGCCGTTCCACTTGTCGGCACGGTAGGCGGTGATCTGGTTGTACGAGATCAGGGGCGCAGTGCCGAGGTCTGCAGCAACGGCATCCGCTGCGGTCTTGAAGGCGGCGAGGCGCGCGGCGGGATCGGAGACGGCGGCAGTGGCAGCGAATGCACCGTCGATCACGGGATCGCACACACCCGTGGGGTTGCGGTAGCTGCCGTTGGTCGGATTGCAGATGAACGCGCGTGCGACCCCGAGGCTCGGATCGGCGTAGGCGCCGAGGGACTGCAGCGCGAAATCGAAATCGTGCTGTGTGTAGACGGTGTCGGCGAACACCTGCGTGTCCTGCCCGACCAGGTTGACGTTCACACCGATCTTGCCGAAGCTCGTCTTGATCAGATCGGCCGTCGTCGCCCACGAGGCGTTGTCGGTGCGGTAGGTGACGTTCATCGAGAACCTCGTGCCGTCTGCGCCGGCGGGGTAACCGGCGGCGTCGAGCATGCGGCCGGCCTCGTCGAGGTCGAAGTCGAACTCCGTGGTGTAGTCCGTGGCGGGGTCGATGGCCCAGGTGACCTGGTTCGGTACCGGCGAGACCGACGGCGTGCCCGTACCGAGAAAGACCTTCGACGCGATCTCGTCGCGATCGATGGCGTGGTAGAGCGCTTTTCGCACGTCGGCATTCTGCAGGGTCGCCGAGGCGGTGTTGAAGAAGCCGTAGAGGTGTTCCGCCATGGCGGCGGAGTCGAAGGCGAACCGGTTGTCGGATTTCAGAGTCTCGACCTGGTTGAGCGGAAGCATCGTGGCGAGGTCGACCTCGCCGCTCTGGAAGGCGAGCGCTCGCGCGTTGGAGTCGGGCATGACCCGGTAGACGACCTCGTCGACATCGCCCTTCTCCCCCCAGTAGTCCTCGTTGCGGTCGACGATCACGGAGTCGCCGCTGGTGAAGGAGGTGAATTTGTAGGGACCCGTGCCGACCGGCTGCAGATTGGCGGGGTTGGTGGCGATGTCCGTTCCGGCGTAGAGGTGCGCGGGAAGCATCATGTGACCCGCCAGGGCCTGGATGAAGGGGGCGAACGGCGACTTCAGGCTGACGATCACGGTGAAGTCATCGGGCGTCGACGTGTGGTCGTAGACCGCAGCGATCGGCGCACCCAGGGGGTGGATCGGGATGACCTCATCGAAGTAGAACTTCACGTCGGCCGAGGTGAAGTCGGTGCCGTCGTGCCATTTCACGCCGTGACGGAGGTTGAGCGTGAACTCCGTGGAGTCGGCGTTGGCGCTCCACGATTCGGCCAGAGCAGGCACGACCTCGTAGTCGGTGTTGAGGTTCACCAGAGGATCGAAGATGGAGCGCCCGACGAAGGTCGCCGACCCGTCGTTGGTGACTCCGAGGTTGAACTGGGGCGGGTTCGAGGGAATCGCGACGACGAAGACATGATCGCCTCCGGCTGAGGGTTCCGATGACGCCGAGCAGCCGCTCACGACGATCGCGCTGAGGGCCACCGCGGCCGCGGCGAGCATCCATTTTGTTCGTTTCACAGTGAATACCTTCTCTTCTTCGGGTGGTACGTGAGTGCAGGGAACGAGGTCAGCCGGCGGAACCCAGAGGAACGCCGCTTCGCTGATGGGCCATCTCGATGGCGCCGACCCAGCACGATGAGGCGCCGAGTTCGGCCGCTTTCATCGGGATGGCGCGACCGTGTTCGGTGATGATGAGAGACCGGGCGATCTCGACGGCCCTGGTGCGGTAGTCGGTGGCCCCGGTGCCGAGTCCACCCCCGATGACGACGCCGGCAGGGTCGTACATCATCACCATCGTGGCGATGAGAGCGCCGAGGTGGAACGCTGCGTGCTCGACGATCTGCAGGGCGCGTGCATCGCCTGCGCGGGCCGCCGCGATGACCGGGCGGGCATCACGGGCCTCGGGCCCGGAGAACTCCCGGGCCAGGGCGGGGCCCGAGCAGATCTTCTCCACATCGGCGAAGTCGCATCGCTCCCGTTGGCAGCGGGCCTGAGGGGTGTAGCCACTGAAGTACGCCGAATTGTGGGCGCCGTTCAATGGCGTGCCATCGATGACGAAACTGTGGGAGATTCCCGTACCCACCGTCACGTACAGCAGATGGTCGAGCGTGCTGCCCGCTCCCCTGGTGTACTCCCCGACGGCGCCAGCGGCCGCGTCGGCGAAGACCAGGGCCCTGCGATCGGGTCGTTCGAGAAGGTCTGCGAGCACCTGCCCCTTCCACCCGAACCAGCCCCTCGGGTCGCGGAGGGCGCCCCGGTGGTCGAAGGTGGTCGCCACGGAGACACCCAGAAGGTCGGCGCCGGCCACCTCCGACTGCGAGATCAGACGCTCGACGGTCGCGAGATTCGCGGCACCGTCGTAGGGCGTCGTCGACGCGGTACCCAGCAGCACGGCCTGACCCGACGCGTTCACGTAACCCGCCGCGATCTTCGTTCCGCCGATGTCGACACCGACGGTGCCGGGCCGAGGGTCAGTTGCCGAGAACAAGAGTGTCTTCATCCGTCACGGAGTGGGAGGTGTAACGGAACTCACCGATCGTCAGCCCTGCCGACTCACCCCAGGTGTAGGCCAGGAACGCGGCGGCCAGGATGCTGACGAGGGCAGCGATCTCATCGTCGGCGCGGATGGGCACGTCGGCGTCTTCAGGGCCGACGACGATCACGTCGGAGACGATCTCGCGCAGCGCGGCAGCAAAGGCACGGTCGAGCTGGGCAGCGCGGCCCTGGGAGGCGGCGAAGACGATCGAGAGTTGGGACGGCGAGATCGCTTCGATCGGCCCGTGGCGGTAGGTGCTCGAGTCCCACGCAGAGGCGGGCACCCGGGCGATCTCCCGCACGATGAGCGTGCCCTGCTCGGCCGTCGCGCGAAAGGCACCACGGCCGAAGAACTCCACGTAGGCCGGTGCGACCGGGGCCAGTGCCACGACCTCGTGCAGCTGGCCGAGGGCAGAACGGGCAGCCTCTGCTGCCGAGTCCCAGTCGGCCTCGGGCTGGCCGGCGCGCAGACCTGCCAGGCGAACGAGGGTCGTGTAGGTGGCGATCCAAGGACCGAACGGCACGCGCATCTGCTTCGTCAAGGCTTGGTCGATGACGACGTCGCAGGCGCGTGCCAGATCACTGTCGACGTTGTTCGTGATGCAGATCAGGTTGGAGTACCCGAGCGCACGCAGTCGCTCTGCCGCGCGGATGGTCTCGACGCTCGTACCGCTCTGCGAGATGAACACGATCGCCTCGGAGTGCTTCGCCGTCACCGATTCGACGTGCAGGAGGTGGGAGGCGAGCTCTGCACGCGCATCGACGTCGCGGGCGAGGAATGCCTCGACGGCTGCCGACGCGGCGTTGTACGAGCCACCCATGGCCACGAACCGCACGGCGGATGCACGACGCACGATCTCGACCGCCGCGGCGGGGATCGTGCGCGAGGAGATCTCGGAGATCGTCGCGGGAACATGCTCGAACAGGGAGGGGAATTTCATGGAGGAATTGGCTTTCGCTCGGACCGCGAGTTTAATTCGGTCGGTTGACGAACAATCTATCGGCCTCGGCTGGGAACATGCAAGAGTCGGTTTTCGACGTGAGGCCGTCTGATAGCTTCCTGACATACGAACAACGGCAGATCGGATGACGCTTGGCCCACACCACGCTTTCGGACAGCGCCAAGAAGACGCTCGCATCTCTCATCGCGAACGGTTCGGAGAGTCGGCCGAACATCAGCAGAGCGACGAACCTGTCGAAGCAGACGATCTCGCTGGCGATGACGGAACTCGAGGGTTCGGGCTTCGTCGAAGCGAACGCCTCCCACCAGGGGCTCGTCGGCCGCGCGGCGCTGATCTACGACGTGGCTCCGAGGGCCGGCTGGCTGCTCGGCATCGACATGGGTTCCACGCACATCCGAGTGGCAGCGAGCACACTCACCGGCCATCTGATCCTGGAGCAGGAACACATCGTTCCGGATGCTCCGAACACCGCGAACGCAGACATGGCGAGCCAGGCCGGCGCAGTGGTCAGCGACCTCATTCGGCGGATCGGGCCCCTGCACGGGCCGTTGCGGAGCGCCTGCCTGGCGCTCTCGCGTTCCCTCATCGGCCTCCGCAACTGGCAGCAGGAGCCCGAAGAAGAACACCCCACCAGCGACCTGCCCGAGATCATCAGGCAGATCGGAATCCCCACCGAGATCCCCGTCTACGCCGAGAACAACGTGAACTGCGCGGCGGTGGGTGAGCTCCGCCACGGAGTGGCCGGCGGCGAGACCGACATCGCCTATCTGCAGGTGGGGGTCGGGCTGGGCGCGGGAATCATCAGCGGCGGGGGTGTACTGAGAGGTTTCCTCGGCCAGGGCGGGGAGCTGCGCAAGCTGCCCCTGCCGCTCTTCGCCCCGCTCCCGGGCGCCGCGAAGACGCCGGGCAGCCAGGAGGCACTCGCCGCCAGGGGGCTGATCGGCCGGTACAACCTCAGTCGCCACGGCGAAGGGGGCAGCGACGCAGCCTCTTCTGCCGAGGTCTTCTCCCGGGCCCGTGCCGCCCTCCCGCTCGCACAGGCGGCCATCGACGACGAGGCCAGGGGCATTGCGTACCTGGCTTCGGTTCTGGTCGCGACCGCCAGCCCGAGGCTCCTTCTGCTCGGTGGAGGCATCGGTCGCAACGCTGACCTGCTGCAACTCGTTCGCGACCATCTCGATCGGTTCGGCATCACCGTACCGATCGAGCACGGAAGCCTCGGTGAGGCGGCCACCGTGGCAGGGGCGGCTGCGATCGCCGCCGAACAGTACCTGGCCGACCTTCTCGACGGCCATTCCGCCACGGCGATCTCCAGTTACCGGTCTCGGTGGGCCCTGCCCGCCGAGGGGTGAAATCGGGCGAAACAGAGGGCTTGCGCACCCCGAGGAGCACGACCGATACTGTTGCCGCGAAAGCGAGGCTGAGATCGAGTGCCCTCCTGGCGCCCCCTTCCGCCACGCCTTCGTCTTGTCTGATACGCACCGAAGCGAATCGAGGAGACCGCGATGATGAGTGCACATTCCCGAGGAATTCCACCCCTCTCTGGCCGGGTGCGAGACGCCCGCTCCGAGCGGGCGACGACGGGTGGCCCGCGATGAGGCCGCGGCTGGCCGCCGTCACGGTACTGGCCGTGGCGGGCGGGGCGTCACTGCTGGTGGAGCAGCAACGCCGACGACGAGACCCGCAGCAGAGCGGAGAAGGGGAGCCCGCGTCGCGCTGGCGATCGGTGACGGTCATTCTCCCTCTCGACGAGGTGGCGCCCGGCGGTTCCCTGCCCGGTTCCCTCACCACCTGGGGACCAGACGTCGAGACGAGGGTGCGCCGGGCGCCGGGCGACAAGGGAACCGAGATCTCTGCCCGTTTTCGCCGCAGCGCATCCGCCGACCGCTCGAAGAGAGCGGAAGGGGATCGCGCACGCCGGCTTCGCCGGTCGCTCCGCGAAGCGAAGCAACTGATCGAGGTCGGCGAGATTCTGCGGGTCGATCCGACGCCCCACGGTCGCAGAAAGGCGACTCCGATGGGCGCCGTCGTCGAATTCGCGACCGATCGAGGAGCTGAGGAGGGACTGCTGTGAAAGCGTTGTGTTGGACAGGTGTCAACAAGGTCGAGGTCGAGAAGGTGGACGACCCGACGATTCTGAACGACCGGGACGTCATCGTCAAAGTGCGGTTGAGCACCACCTGCGGCTCCGACCTGCACCTGCTGGGCGGGTACATCCCCACGATGCGCTCGGGAGACGTGCTCGGCCACGAGTTCATGGGCGAGGTGGTGGAGGTCGGCTCTGCGGTGAAGAACCACCGCATCGGCGACCGGGTGGTGGTGTGCTCGTTCATCGCCTGCGGAAAGTGCTGGTACTGCACCCACGAACAGTTCTCGCTCTGCGACAACGGCAATCCGAACCCGGGCATCACCGAGACGATGTGGGGCTCCCCCATCGGCGGCTGTTTCGCCTACAGCCACGCGCTCGGCGGTTTCGCCGGGAGCCATGCGGAGTACATTCGCGTGCCGTTCGCCGACCAGGGCGCCTTCACTGTTCCCGATGGCGTCTCCGACCTCGCCGCCCTGTTCGCCTCCGACGCCGCCCCGACCGGATGGACCGGCGCCGACCTGGCCGGCATCACCCCCGGTGACACCGTCGCCGTCTGGGGCGCCGGCGGGGTGGGGCAGATGGCCGCACGGGCGGCGATGCTGCTGGGTGCGGAACAGGTCGTCGTCATCGACCGCCTGCCCGAACGCCTCGACCAGGTACGACGCTTCATCGGCGCGGAGACCCTCGACTACACGAGGGAGAACATCTTCGCCGAACTGAAGGAGCGCACCGGCGGTCGCGGGCCAGACGTCTGCATCGAGGCCGTGGGGATGGAGGCGCACAGCACCGGCCCCGCGTACCTGTACGACCAGGTCAAGCAGCAGCTGCGGCTGCAGTCCGACCGGCCGACCGCGTTGCGCGAGGCGATCTACGCCTGCCGCAAAGGAGGCAGTCTCTTCGCCCTGGGTGTCTTCGGCGGGGTCGTCGACAAGTTCCCCTTCGGCGCCATCATGAACAAGGGCATGACCGTTCGGGGAGCCCAGCAGCACGGTCACCGTTACATCCCGGCCATTCTCGACCGTATCGCTGCCGGCGAGATCGACACCGAGCACCTGGCCACGCACATCCTGCCGCTCGATGACGGGCCCCGGGGATACGAGATGTTCAAGAACAAGGAGGACGGCTGCGTGCGAGCGGTGTTCCAGCCCGCAGCGTGACCGAGGGCGACGGCACGAGCCGTCGCCGCAGTGAGAGGAGAGGAGAGGAGAGGAAAATGAAAGCAGTTGTGTACGACGGTCCGCGGAAGGTCAGCGTCAGGGAGGTGCCCGACGCGCGGATCGAGAGACCCACCGACGCCCTGGTCAGAATCACGACCACGAACATCTGCGGCTCCGACCTGCACATGTACGAGGGCCGGACCGACTTCGAGACCGGCCGCTGGTTCGGTCACGAGAACCTCGGCCAGGTCATCGAGGTGGGTGACGCCGTCGACAAGATCAGCGTCGGCGACTACGTCGTGCTCCCCTTCAACGTGGCCTGCGGCCACTGCAAGAACTGCGAGCGCGGCTTCACCAACTACTGCCTGACCGCCCAGCCGAAGAAGGAGTGGGCGGGCGCCGCCTACGGGTTCGCAGACATGGGGCCGTGGGCGGGCGGGCAGGCCGAACTGCTGCGGGTACCCTGGGCCGACTTCAACTGCCTGCGCCTCGGAGAAGACGCCGAAGACAAGCAGAACGACTACGTGATGCTCGCCGACATTTTTCCGACCGGTTATCACGCCACCGAACTGGCGGGCGTGCAGCCGGGCGACCAGACGGTCATCTACGGTGCGGGCCCCGTCGGGTGCATGGCGGCATACTCGGCCATTCTGAAGGGTGCGAGCAGGGTCATGGTCGTCGACCGCCACCCTGACCGCCTGAAGAAGGTGGAGGAGATCGGCGCGATCGCGATCGACGACTCCGCCGTCGACCCCGTCGAGGTCGTCAACGACCTGACCGCGGGCCTCGGCGCCGACAACGGCTGCGAATGTGTCGGCTACCAGGCGCACGACCCCGACGGTGACGAGCATCCGGATGCCACACTCAACCGCCTGGTGAGATCCGTGCGGTTCACGGGCAGTATCGGCGTCGTCGGCGTCTACGTGCCACAGGATCCGGGCGCCAGCGATGAGCTCGCCAAGAGCGGCCGGGTCGCCTTCGACTTCGGCGAGTTCTGGTTCCGCGGCCAGTCGATGGGCAGCGGGCAGTGCCCGGTGAAGAAGTACAACAGGCGACTCCGCGACCTCATCGCGGCGGGAAAGGCGACACCCTCGTGGGTGGTCAGCCACGAGCTCCCGCTCGATGATGCCGTGGAGGCGTACGAGCACTTCGACAACCGGGAAGCCGGCTGGACGAAGGTCGTGCTGCACCCCGACACAGCACTGGCGGGGGTGTGACATGGCTGACGAACTGAACGGGCGGCGCATCGCCATTCTCGCCGCCGACGGGGTCGAGCGGGTCGAACTGGAACAGCCCCGGCAGGCCCTCGACGAAGCGGGAGCCGTCACCACGTTGCTCTCGCTCGACGAGGGAGAGATCGCGGCCCGCGACCACGACCTGGCCGACGCTGGAACGTTCACGGTTGACGGGAAGGTGTCGGATGCGAGCCCCGCCGACTTCGACGCTCTGCTTCTGCCCGGGGGCACCGTCAATCCCGACAAGCTGCGCACCGATTCGTCGGCCGTGGCGTTCGTGCGCGACTTCGTGGACTCGGGCAAGCCCGTCGCCGCGATCTGCCACGGGCCGTGGACCCTCATCGAGGCCGACCGTGTTCGCGGGCGACGGCTGACATCGTGGCCGAGCCTCCGCACAGACCTGCGGAACGCGGGCGCAGAGGTGGTCGACGCGGTGGTCGTGACCGACGGCACCCTCACCACGAGCCGGTCGCCCGACGACCTGCCCGCCTTCTGCGATCGTCTGCTGCAGGAGTTCGCAGGAAGACCGCCGGGGCAGTGAACCGGATCATCTCCGCCCGACGCGCCGCTGTGTGCGTAGCGGTGGGTGCGGCCGTCGGCGTCATCGTCGGCGTGGCGGCCGCACCCGCCCTCGCCCCGCTCGCGGGCTGGTGCACCGCGGGCGGCGTCGCGCTCATCTGGGTCTGGCGCATCTGCTGGCGGCAGGATGCAGCGGGAACGAGGCGGCTCGCCCAGGAGGAGTCGACCTCGCGAGTCACCGACAGCACCATCGTCGCCGCCTGCCTGGCGAGTGTCGCCGCAGTGGTGATCGCTCTGGTGCAGGCGGGGAACCAGCGGGACGATCCGGCATCGATCGCCCTCATCATCCTCGGAGTGCTCGGCACGATGGTCGCCTGGGCGCTCGTGAACACCGTCTACGCTCTCAAATACGCCCGGATGCACTACCTGGACCACGAGAACGATGCGTTCGACGTGAAGCAGCGCTCAGATCCCCTGTACAGCGACTTCGCCTACTTCGCCTTCACCATCGGCATGTCATACGCCGGCCCCGAGATCGAACCGACCGACAGCGACGTTCGGCGCAAAGCCCTCTTCCACGCGCTGCTGTCGTACTTCTTCGGCACGGTTCTGATCGCGGTGGCCATCAACCTCGTGACGAACCTCGGCCAGGGCTGAGGGTCGGGCCAGGGCTGAGGTGACGGGCGGGTCAGGAAGGGCGGCGTGGGCGGCGGAGCTCGGCGGCGTGCAGGCGGGCCCACACCTCCGCCGTGCGGCGATCGTGCGCTCTGAACCGCACGGTGCCGTCGAGGCACTGCACCACCACGGGGGTGTCGCTGTCGGAGTCCAGCCGCAGGTTCGCAATGTGCTCGTCGCCGATCCACACTTCTTCCCCGCGATACCGAACCAGGGTCTGGGATCCGGAGTCGTTGAGTTGGGCCACGCCAATACTCTGGCCCGCACTATTCGACCAGAACAGGGGTTGAAATTTTCCGGCGGCTTCGTTTGCGCGAGTGCAGGGACCTGCCGGCGGCGGTGGGAATGAGCCATACTCGACGCATGGAACGCACCGATCATCCACAGTCCTGGGACGAACGCTCGACCCTCCTGGCCATGCTGAGGTACACCCGTGAGACCGGTATCGCGAAGGCGACGGGGCTCACGGATGCCCAGGCCGCAGCCGCGCCGATGGCGACGTCACCGCTGATGAGTGTCGGCGGGGTGCTGAACCACATGCGTTGGGTCGAGCACTCCTGGATCGAGAACCGCTTCGTCGACGGGCCCGACCTCGGGCCCTGGACCGAGGAATCGCCCGACCAGGAGTTCATCGACGGCGCCACCCTTTCCCTGCAGGAGGTGATCGACGGCTACCGCCGGCAGGCGGCGGCAACCGACGCGCTGGTGGCCGGGCTCGGTCTCGACGACCGTTCGGCGACGCCGTTCCGGTCGGGCGAGCATCCCACGCTGCGCTGGGTGATTCTGCACCTCATCGAGGAGAACGCGCGCCACAACGGTCACATCGACATTCTGCGGGAGCTCGCCGACGGCACCACGGGCGACTGAAACACGGGCACCACGGGCGACAGAACCGCGAGCATCCGGAGATCGAACGGCGGTCAGCGGGCGAAGAAGCCGCGGTAGTACTCGTACGTCCAGCCGACGATCGCGATCAGCACGATGCCGAGGCCGATGAGTGAGAGCCAGATTCCCACAGCCAGGCCGAGGAACACGATGGCCAGCGACCCGGCGAGCATGACCGGCCACCAGCTGAAGGGGCTGTAGAAGCCCATCTCCGGGTCGCCGTCGTCGACATTCGCCGTTTCTGTGTCTTCGGGGAGCGCCCCGCCCTGCGCGCGGTGTACGCGGCCGAGGTAGAACGCGAGGAACGCCGCGAGGATGCAGGCCAGGGCGAGAGCGACCGTTCCGACCCACTCGACGGGGCTGCTGGTGCGGCCGTCGACGGACTGGGTGGCGAGCTGCTGGGCGTTGAAGAGGATGTTCCACACCGTGTAGGCGACGTCGGCGAGGAGGAAGAATCCGCTGAGGATCCAGAACAGGTTGACGTTGGCTCTCATGACAGCTCTCCGGGGTGTCGAGGTTCGAACGGCGTGGGGCCGCCGCCCTTCCATTACCGGTGCGAAACCCCCGCTCGGGCAGGGGTTGACATCGCCTCACCCGGCTCGTCCACCCAGGCCGCCCACCCGGCCCGCACCCGGCTCGCATCCGGCCCCGGTGCGCCGGGCATAACTCCTCGTCGCTCGACCCGTCAACCCCGATCATTGGCGCGCCCGGAATGTTCCACTTCTCGGAGAAGACGCCGATGACAGGGATCTCGCGGGAGGAGCAGGCATATGAACGACGCACGAGCCACCCGGCTGGCCGGGCCGCAGCAGGTCTGGGAGATCCAGGCGCACCCCGCCGGCCGCAGCGACGGGGTGATCGGCTACGTGTCGTGCTGCGGCGACCTTTTCGAAGCCCTCGAGGTGGCGCCGCCCTATGACCTGCTCTACTTCGGCAGCTTCGATGAGGCTCGCGACCATGTCGAGCACTGCGCCTCGCTTGAGGGCATCGACGACTCGGTCGAAGGCATCGACGGGGGTCGCCGCAAGCCGTCAGCCGCGCCGACGCGCGAGCACCGCGGTGGCCGCGACAACCAGGGCGGCCGGCCCGACGACGAGCAGCGGGTCGAGCCAGGCGTGCTTCACGTCGGCCCTGCCGCGACCCAGCCGCGACTGCACCGGGTGCCCACGGAGCTCGGCCGCGACGCCCGTCTCGGCGAACGGATTGTCGGGCCGGCCCTCCCGAACCGAGCGCACGCGGGCGCCCCATACGTCGATGCGGTCGCCGAGCACGAGCAGCAGCCAGTGGGCGGTCTGCCCCTCGCTGAATCGCTTGTAGGCGAAACCGCGAACGAGACCCGACACCCCGTGCAGCGGAGCCGTCGTGCCGAACACCGGCGGCAGCATCCCGTGCTCGACCGAGCGTTCGCGTGGCTGGCGCTCGGGCTGGCGATCCGGAATCAGCCAGTGCGCGCCCGTGGGCAGGTCGGTGCGCTCCTTCGGCACCGACGGCCGGTCGGCAGGGTCGAGGTCTGCACCCCAGCCCGGGATGCGCGCACGCAACTCGTCGGCCGACGGGCGCAGGTGGTCAGTGGCGATGTACGGCATGAGAACTCCTAGTCTTCGAAGGTGATGACGGTCTTCAGGCAGCCGTCGAGCTTGGCAGAGAACAGGTGGTATCCCTCGGCGATGTGCTCGAGCGGGATGCGGTGGGTGATGATGTCGCGTGGCGTCAGGTGCCCGGCCGCGATGTGTTCGAGCAGCCGCGGCCACTGCCTCTTCGCCGGCGCCTGGTTGGTGCGGATGGTCAGGCCCTTGTTCATCGCGTCACCGAACTTGACGGCGCTGAAGAGCGGGCCGTAGGCACCCATGACCGAAATGGTGCCGCCCTTCCGCACGCCGTCGATCGCCCAGTTCAGCGCCACCGGCGAGCCGCCCTGGAGCTTCAGCTTCGAGGCGGTGATGTGCTGGAGCAGGTTGCCGTCGGCTTCGGCGCCGACCGCGTCGATGACGACGTCGGCGCCCAGCCAGTCGGTCTGCTTCTTCAGTTCCAGCACGATGTCGTTGACCTCGGTGAAGTTGATCGTCTCGGCGTACGCGAACTCCTGCGCCTTCGCCAGCCGGTAGTCGAGGTGGTCGATGACGATGACCCGGCCGGCGCCCATCAGCCAGGCCGAGCGTGCCGCGAACTGGCCCACAGGGCCGGCGCCGAACACGACGACGGTGTCGCCCTCGACGATGTCGCCGAGCTGGGCGCCGAAGTACCCCGTGGCCAGGGCGTCCGTCATCAGCAACGCGTCTTCGTCGTCGAGGCCGTCGGGGATGATCGAGGGCCCCACATCGGCGAGGGGAACCCGCACGTACTCGGCCTGGCCCCCGTCGTAGCCGCCGCAGGTGTGCGAGTAGCCGTAGATGCCGCCCACCGCCGTCGCGTTGGGGTTCACGTTGTGGCAGTTGGAGTAGAGCCCCTTGGCGCAGAAGTAGCAGGTACCGCAGTAGATGTTGAACGGCACCATCACGCGGTCGCCGACCGACAGGTTCTGAACCGAGGGCCCGACCTCGTGCACGACCCCGATGAACTCGTGCCCGAACGTCGAGCCGACGCGGGTGTCGGGCATCATGCCGTGGTAGAGGTGCAGGTCTGAGCCGCAGATGGCCGCCCGCGTCACCCGCACGATGGCGTCGTTGGGGTGTTCGATCTTCGGGATGTTCTTCTCTTCGACACGGATCTTGTACGGTCCGCGGTACACCATTGCCTGCATGTGTTCTGCCTTCTGCCTTCCGTCGACTGCGTTCGAAGAGACTCCACCGCAGAAACGCGTCGGAACACAGGGGTTGAATTCCTGGCGCACGACCGCATAACGCCTCTTGCAGCGGGTCGCCCCAAAAAACAAGTCCTATGCGCCCGCCCGGCGATCTTCTGTGATGGAACGCATCGGGCAGAAGGAGGAACACGCATGGCAGAACGCCGACAGCCGCGCGCCGAGCGCGCGCTCTCCGCTGCCGCATCGACCTCCCTGCTCCGGGGCCGGAGCCGGGCCGGGCTCCTGCTGCTTCCGGCCGCCGTTCCGTTCGCGCTCATTCCCCGCTTCAGCGCGCGGTCGCCCCGGCACGTGGTCGTAGCCCTCTCCGCACTGCCGTTCGTCGGGGCCGCGGCGTGGCGCTCGTGGGCGGAGGCCTGACGATGGAACTGCTCGAAGCGATCCGCCGGCGGAAGACGACGAACGGCCCGTTCCTGCCCGACCCCGTCGCCGAATTCGACCAGCGCCTCCTGATCGAAGCGGCCGGGCGGGCGCCCTCGCAGTTGAACAGCCAGCCGTGGCGGTTCGTGGTCATCGACGAACGGTCGCTCATCGAGCAGATCGCCGAGATCAGCGGCGGCAGCATGACCGAGGCGATGTCGAACGGCACGTTCTTCGAACGCTACAAGCGGTACTTCCGGTTCAGTCAGCGCGAGATGGAGACCCGCCGCGACGGGATGCTCTTCGACAGGATGCCCGCGCCCCTCCGGCCGTTCACCACGCAGGTCTTCACCCCGCGGGGGCAGAAGATGATGAACGCGTTGAAGGTGCCGCAGACGCTGGGGGCGGAGAACCGGCGACTCGTCTCCGGCTCCCCCCTGCTGCTCGCCGCCCTGCTGGACCGGGCGGAGTACCGGCCCGGCGAGCTCTCGTCGTTCTACTCGGTGTTCAGCCTGGGGGCAGCCATGGAGAACGTCTGGCTGACGACGCTTCAGCTCGGCATGGGCATCCAGTTCGTCTCGTTCCCGATGGAGGTGCCCGGGCAGTGGGAGCGCATCGAGACGCTGCTCGACGTTCCCGACGATCTTGAACTGATGGCGGTCTACCGGCTCGGCTACCTGCCAGCCGACCAGCGCCGCCCCTCGATCGACTGGACGAGCCACCAGCGCAAGCTGCCCTCCCAGTACGTGTTCGACAACAGCTGTCGCGTTCCGCGCGTCGGCTGGGATTCACCGCCTGCTGAATGACAGGACTCTGGGCCGATTCCGGCCCAGTTCAACCGAAAGGAAGAGAAATGAGCACCGCAGCATCCACACCGAACCAGCGACGCGAACGGAGCGCGGTGCAGACCGTGGCGCTGGTCGTCGGAATCGTCTTCCTACTCGTCGGAGTGGCCGGCTTCATCCCGGGCCTGACGACAGACATGTCGGGGATGGACATGGCCGGGCACACGTCTGACTCCATGCTGATGGGACTCTTCCAGGTCTCGGTGCTGCACAACATCGTGCACCTGCTGTTCGGCATCGCGGGCGTGCTCTTCTCCCGCACCGCCCGCGCAGCGCGCAACTATCTGGTCTGGGGCGGCGTGATCTACCTCGTGCTCTGGATCTACGGTCTGATCGTCGGCAACGACGACCGCGCGGCGAACTTCGTGCCCCTGAACACCGCCGACAACTGGCTGCACCTGTTCCTCGGGGTGGGCATGCTGCTGCTCGGCCTGCTGCTCCCCCGCGCAGTCGCCGGCTCCGCGCGCGGTACCCGCGCCCAGGCCCGGTGACCGCGCACGCTGCGGCGAGGGCCGGCTCCCGCAGTCTGGGCGGCGCCCGGCGGCCGCGTCTCACCGTCGACGTGGCACCGGGCATCCACCAGCTGGAGCACGGCTTCGTGAACAGCTACCTGGTGACAGAGGGCGACAGCGTCACCCTCGTCGACACAGGGCTGCCCACCACCTGGCCGCACCTGGTGGCCGCCCTCGGCCACCTCGGCCGGCAGGTCGGCGACATCCACGCCGTCGTTCTGACCCACGCGCACTTCGACCACCTCGGCGTCGCCGACCGGCTGCGGCGGCAGGGCACCCCCGTGTGGCTGCACCCGGGGGATCGCAAGATCGCCCGGCATCCGTACCGGTACGCCCACGAGCGGGCGCGCCTCGCGTATCCGCTCGCCTACCCGGCCGCGAGGCCCCTGCTGGCCGGCATGGCCCGGGCCGGAGCGCTCTGGGTCAGAGGCGTGGAGGCGACCGTCGACCTGGCGACGTCGGGCGAAGTCGACGTGCCGGGGCGGCCGTCAGTCGTGTTCAGCCCGGGGCACACAGACGGTCATACAGCCCTGCACTTTCCCGGCAGGGGTGCGCTGCTGAGTGGCGACGCCCTCGTCACCCTCGACCCGTACACGGGCGGGCGCGGCCCGCAGATCGTGGCCGGGGCCGCGACGGCCGACTCCGAACAGGCCCTCGCGTCACTGCGGGCGCTGGCGGCGACGGATGCTGCGCTGGTGCTGCCGGGTCACGGCACGGTGTGGCGGCAGGGGATCGCCTCGGCCGTCGAGCGGGCGCTGGCGACCGGCGCGCACTGAGCATCTTCAACCCCCCGGCGCCGGCGCTGACACTGGCCTCAGCCCCGGCCCTGCCGGCGGCCGGCGAGACGGGTGACACCGAAGAGGGCGCAGCCGACCGCGATGATGATGCCGGCCCGCAGCCAGACCTCGCCGGTCTGCTGGGTCAGGAGGGCGACGCAGGAGAGCGCACCGAGCACGGGCAGAAAGCTCCAGACGCGAAAGTGCCGGTGTTCGACACGGTCGCGGCGCAGCACCAGAACCGCGATGTTGGTGCTGAGGAAGACCAGGAGCAGAAGCAGAACCACGGTCTGGGCGAGGGTCGCGATGCTGCCCGTGAGGGTCAGCGCCATGGCGATGCCCACCGTGACGACGATCGCCACCCACGGGGTGCCCCTGTTCGGCAGCACCCGCGAGAAGACGCCCGGCAGCAGCCCGCGGTTGCTCATCCCGTACGCCATGCGGCTCGACATGATGAGTGTGAGCAGGGCCCCGTTCGCCACCGCGACGAGCGCGATGAGGCTGAACAGCCAGGCAGGGATGCCCACACCACTCGCCGAGATGACGGTCAGCAGCGGCCCGGTCGAGCTGGCGAGTTCGTCGGAGGGAACGGCGATGGATGCCGCGGTGCCCACCAGCACGTAGAGAACACCCGCCGTCGCCAGCGCTCCGAACAGGGCCCTCGGGTAGACCCGGGCCGGATCCGTGACCTCCTCGGCGACGTTGGCGCTGGTCTCGAACCCGACGAACGAGTAGTACGCCAGCAGCGCCGCCCCGAACACGGCGACCACCGGCGACGAGCCCTCTTCGAAGCGCACCGCGCGGCCGAGGTCGCCGCCACCGCCGCCCAGCAGCACTGCGACCGCGACGACGACGAGCACCAGGCCGGTGGTCTCGATCATGGTCATCACGAGGTTGGCGCGCACCGACTCCTTGATGCCGCGGGCGTTCAGCAGCCCGACGGCCGCGAGGAAGATGACGGCGCCGAGCACCGGCGGAATGTCGATGAAGGTCGCGAGATAGTCGCCGGCGAAGGCGAGCGCCAGCCCGGCCGCACTCACGACACCGGCGGCGACCATGCAGAAGCCGACGAGGAACGACACGAGGGGAACGCGGTACGCCCGCTCGGCGAACACCGCTGAGCCTCCCGCCTGCGGGTACTTCGTGACGAGCTCCGCGTACGACGCCGCCGTGAGCAGGGCCAGCAGCAACGCCACGATCATCGGGGCCCAGGTGACCCCGCCGACCTGCCCGGCGATCTGGCCGACGAGCGCGTAGATTCCGGCCCCGAGCACGTCGCCGAGAATGAAGAGGTAGAGCATGCGGCCCGAGATGTTGCGCTTCAGGCCACCCTTCTCGTCGCCGGTCGCCCGGTCGCCGGGTGTCTTCTGTGGGGGTGGGGCATCCACTCTGCGTTCAGTCATGGGCCCCACAGTACGAACCGCGCGCCTGTCGCAGCAGGGGTTGCCAGCGCCCGCCGCATGCCCCACAGCGGTTTTCCGACGACTGTAGGGGCGGGTCGGCGCCGGCCACGGGTAGCGTCTGGCCAGGGGCGACGACCGAGGAGGAACGACATGACGGATGCACTCAGGGTCGGGGTGGTGGGCGGGTCGATCGGTGGGCTCTTCGCGGCTGCTCTGCTGGCCCGGGCCGGCCACGAGGTCACCGTCTTCGAGCGGTCGCAGCACGGGCTCGCACGCCGCGGCGCCGGGCTCGTGGCGCAGCAGGAGCTGTTCGACCTGCTGCACCGCGTGGGGCGCGACGATGCAGCCCGTGTCGGTGTCGTCGCCCACGAGCGCATCACGCTGGCCCGCGACGGCTCCGTCGTCTCGCGCGATGCCTCGCCGCAGACCCAGCTGTCGTGGGACCACCTGTACGAGGTGTTGCGCGCCGCCCTGCCGACCGCGAGCTACCGACTGGGCAGCGCCGTGCAGAGCGTCGAGCCCTCGGGGCGGGGCGCCGTCGTCCGGCTTGCCGAGGGCCGCAGCGAGGCGTTCGACCTGGTCATTGGTGCCGACGGGCTCAACTCCGTCGTGCGCCGCGCCGTCGCACCGGAGTCGACGGCGAACCACTACGTCGGCTACGTGACGTGGCGCGGGCTCATTCCCGAAGAGGCGCTGCCCCCCGCTGCCGCCCGCCCCCTGCTCGACCGCTTCGCCTTCTTCACCGGGCCGGAATCGCACATGCTCGGGTATCTCGTACCCGGCCCGGCGGGCGAGGTGGAGCGCGGTCGGCGCCGGTACAACTGGGTCTGGTACCGGCCGATGACCGGGCAGCGACTCCGAGAGCTGCTGGCCGAGGCGGGGCGCGACCCGCAGGGGGCCTCCCTGGCACCCGGCCAGTTGCCCGACGCACTCCGCGACGAATTGGTGGCCGACGCCCTGCGCGAGTTGCCTCCGCCGTTCTCGGCCGCCGTCGAGGCAGAGAGCCGGCCCTTCCTCCAAGCCATCTTCGACTACGTGCCACCCCGCATGGCCCACGGCCGCATCGCGCTGCTCGGCGACGCGGCGGTCATGGTGCGGCCGCACACGGCCATGGGGGCGGCCAAAGCGGCCGGCGACGCGATGGCGCTCGCCGATCTGGTGGCCGAGCTCCCCCTCGACGAGGCGCTCAGCCGGTACGACGCCGAACGCCTGCCCGTCGGCCGCGCGATCAGCGCGTACGGTCGCCGCCTGGCGGCATCCCTGCCCTTCGCCCGGCCCTGACCGCGACAGAGCCTGACCCCGACAGAGCCTGACCCCGACAGAGAGAGACAGCGCCCATGCCCCACACCGCCCGACGCCTGCACCTGACCCTGCTGCTGCTCTCGTTCGGGGCCGGGGCCGCAGATGCGTTCGCCTTTCTCGCGCTGAACGGCACGTTCACGGCGAACATGACCGGCAACCTCGTGCTCGCCGCCCTGTTCACTCGCCCGGGGTTCGTCGCCACACTGGTGTGCGCCCTTGTCGCGATCGTCGTGTTCGCCGCCGTGCTCTACGCCGGGTTCCGCGTGACGCGACCGCCGGCCGCCTCGCTCCCGGGCGGCCCGGCGGCGGGTGCGGCGGCGGCGGCGGGCGAGCATCGCCGGCTTCTGCGGCGTCTTCTCCTGCCGTCACTGGTGGCGCAGGTCGTGGTCGTGGTGCTCTGGATGCTCGGCAGCTCAGACGGCGACGCCACCCTCGGTGTGAAGTGCACGGTCATCGCGCTGTCTGCAGCGTCGCTCGCCCTGCAGACCGTCACCGCGAAGAAATTCAGCGACACCGCTGGAGTGACGACGACCTACGTCACCGGAACGCTGACCACCACGATGCAGGCCCTCGCCGAACGCCGGGGCGGCGGGCAGGGCATCCGGGCGCTGTCGATCCTCGCGCTGCCGGCGGGAGCCCTCGTCGCCACGGCGCTGTTCCACGCAGCCCCCTCGGCCGGCGCGGTGCCGGCCCTGCTGATGACCGTCATCGCGACCGGGATCGCCCTCACCTCCCCCACGACGGTCGACCCGCCCGACACGCGACACGCCTGACACGCCTGACACCCGACACCCGACACCCGACCCGCCACCCTCGACACGCCCGACACGCCACCCGGCGCCCCGGTCGTCACCGCACCCGGAACGACTGGATGACCGGGGTGATGTCGGTGCCGCCGACCGTGCACTCCACTGTGCGCTGCTCGGCCGGTCGGCCCGGCGCCGGCACCACCTGCGCGAGGCCGCGGAGCACGAGCACGTCGCCCTGCACGGTGGCATCGCCCGGCGCGAAGCTCGCCTGCCAGCTACCCGCCGCGGCATCCGAAGGCCCGCCCACCGGGCCGCCGGCCGGGGCGCCGGCCGGGGCGCCCGCAGACGTCTGCCGGCCGTAGAGGTCGCAGGTCGCGGCCGCGATGCTGAACGACAGGCCGCGCGGTGTGGTGGGTTCGCGGCCCTGGCCCTGTGCTCGGGCGTCGGCCGAGACCTCCAGACGCACGATCGCGCCCGGGGCAGCGGTGAGGCCGCCGGCCGGTTGCTGCGCGGTGACGGTCGGGGCCGCGCCCACCTGCGGGGGCGTCGACCACTGCACCACGAAGCCCGACGACGAGATCACCCCCTCGGCCTCGGCGGCCGGGAGCCCGATCACGTTCGGCACGTAGACGGCAGCGACGGCTGTCGGGATGCCCGTGGCGGCGGGCGACGGCGCGGGCGGGTTCTCGGCCGAGCATCCACCCGCGGCCACGACCATCAGAGCGACGGCGACGGATGCCGCCCCGACACCACCTCTGCACTGCACGACTGCAACCTCCCACCGGGAGTCTGCGCCTGCCGACGGCACCCTGCGCGGGGGTTCCCTTCGGCGGGAACGACACGTACGCTACGGCGGCGGACGGACAGGCGGGCGGG